>CAMPGG010000022.1 GCA_946885335.1 uncultured Chitinophagaceae bacterium | reverse complement strand
CTATTTATGGTTGGATTATTCAGGCAGGGGTTTGAAAAATACCTTCATGACCTGTTTCGTTTATTTTTTAATACGACCATGAAACAAAGGCAGATCCGGGAACAATTGATCCAAACGCCTTTGGCATCTGCTTTATTAAACTTGTTTTTTGTTTTGAGTGGCGCTTTCTATGCCACTTTCCTGCTACAATATTTTAAGGTCATTGAACCAGGTGATTTTTGGTTGATCATGTTATATGCCATTTTTGCGTTGACTATTATTTACCTGGTCAAATTTCTCTGGTTAAAAACAGCGGGTTGGTTATTTAACCTGAAAGAAACCGCTGATAATTACATTTTCATTGTATTCATCATAAATAAAATCATCGGGATTTTTCTTTTGCCTATACTTGTATTAATGGCTTTTTCAACCCCGGAAATCCTTGATGTTGTAATGGTTATTTCCTGGATTGGGTTGGGCGGTTTGTTGATTTACCGGTTTATTTTGACCTTTGCTGCGGTGCATAATCAAATAAATGTAAACCTCTTCCATTTCTTTTTATACCTTTGTGCTTTCGAAATAGCGCCACTGTTATTGATTTACAAGGCGTTATTATTATTTTTTGAACGAACGTAATTACCTTTGACAAAACTTTTAGCATAATCCACCATGGTTAAAAACGGAGTAAAAAAAACAGGGATTGCAGACCAAGTTGTTAAAAAAATTCTCATTACTCAGCCAAAACCAGAAAGCGACAAGTCCCCCTATTACGAACTTTCCAGGAAATACAATGTTGACCTGGAATTTTTCCCTTTTATTGAACTGGAAGGCATCCCGGCCAAAGAATTCAGAAAACAAAAAATTGATATCCAGGCTTATTCAGCCGTAATATTTACCAGCAGGAACGCTATCGATCATTTTTTTCGCAGTTGCGAGGAGATGAAAGTAACCGTATCCCAGGATACCAAATATTTTTGTATTACGGAAGCTGTAGCCCTTTACCTTCAAAAGTTTATACTTTACCGCAAACGCAAAGTGTTTTATGGTGCCGATGGTACTACCCGCAGTTTTATGGATGTGATCAACAAACATAAAAACACGGAGCAATTCCTTTATGTATGTTCAGAAAACCAGCAGGACAGCGATATAGTGAACTGGCTTAAAAAAAATGAGTGCCAGTTTGAATTAGCATTTATGTATCGCACCCGCAGCACGGATGTGAAAGAAATATTGGAAAATAGCAATTTTGATATCATCTGTTTCTTTACGCCAAGTGGTGTAAAAAGTTTGTTTGATAATATGCCTCAATATAAACCCAATGGTACATTGATAGGTGCCTTTGGAAGTAATACTTTCAAAGCAGTGGAACAAGCTGGCATGGAACTAGCCATTAAAGCACCAGAACCACAGACCCCCTCAATGGTTGCGGCTTTAGACACTTATTTGAGTAAGGTCATCAAAAAGAAATAGTTTCAAGTTGAATTAAACGATTGTTCAGATAGCCTAAAATTTTTTAGAAAGGCCGGGAATTTAACCCGGCTTTTTCTATTATCATGTAATCCATTTTCAATCTTCATCCTAAATCATTGATATAAATATTGCGACCTTTAATTCATGAATAAATTTCAAAACAGGCTGATAAATGAAAGCAGTCCTTATTTGCTTCAACATGCTCATAACCCGGTTGATTGGTATCCGTGGGGAAATGAAGCTTTGGAAAAAGCTAAAATGGAAGACAAGCCAATCCTGGTAAGTATTGGGTATTCAGCTTGTCATTGGTGCCATGTGATGGAAAGAGAAAGTTTTGAAAATGAGGCTACGGCTGATTTCATGAATAAACATTTTGTCAATATCAAAATTGACCGGGAGGAGCGGCCCGACCTTGACCATATTTATATGGATGCGGTCCAGGCTTTAACCGGCAGTGGAGGCTGGCCTTTGAATGTTTTTTTAACGCCTGCAGGAAAACCTTTTTATGGGGGCACATATTTTCCACCTAAAAGAGCCTTTAACCGGGGTTCATGGATGGAAACACTGGAATCTCTCGTTAGATTATTTAATGAGCGGAGGAAAGAGGTAGAAGAACAGGCTGAAAAAATGGTCGATCACCTGGTACAATCTAATTCATTTGGAATAGACCATATTCCCGGAAATGAAAGTGAGCTGGGGAGAAAGGCAGTCGACGAGATAGCATTGAATTTATTGAATTCAGCCGATAAAGTTTGGGGTGGATTTGGAAAAGCACCTAAGTTTCCCCAAACCATGAGTATTCAATACCTGCTGCGATATCATCATTTTACGGGTGACCGGGATTCCCTAAATCAAGCTTTATTAAGTCTTGATAAAATGATCGAAGGAGGCATTTATGACCAGTTGGCCGGTGGTTTTGCCCGCTATTCCACTGATGCAGAATGGCTAGCGCCTCATTTTGAAAAAATGCTTTATGACAATGCTTTATTGATAGCTGTGATCAGTGAAGCATATCAATCTACCCAAAAAAACAGGTACAGGGAGGTGATTACTGAAACTATTGACTTTATAAAAAATGAGCTGACACATGAAAAAGGCGGATTTTATGCTGCGCTTGATGCTGATAGTGAAGGGGTAGAGGGTAAATATTATGTTTGGGATTATGAAGAAGTGCAAAAACTGCTAGGAGAAGATGCATTTATCTTTTCAGCATATTATAATATTACACCTGCAGGTAATTGGGAACACACCAATATTTTAAGGGTTTTATCAAGGGAAGAAGATTTTGCAAATGAGAATAATATTACCCGGGAAAAATTAAATGAAATATTAACCAGGGGAAGGGCTATTCTAAAACAGGAAAGGGAAAAAAGAGTAAAACCTGGATTGGATGATAAAATCATTCTTGGATGGAATGCATTAATGAATACAGCTTGCAGCAAGGCTTTCCAGGCAACCGGGGAAGAATCTTATAAACAATTGGCCATTAAGAATATGGAATTTATTTGGGCCAATATGAAATCAGGAGAATCATCCTTTTTTCATACCTGGAAAAATGACCAGGCCAAATATCCGGCCTTTTTGGATGATTATGCTTACCTCGTGGAAGCCTTGTTAACCTTATACCAGGTTACCGCAGATTTGGGATGGCTTCAAAAGGCAAAGCAGGTAAATGAACATGTGCTTCAACATTTTAGCGAAGAGAATGGGGATTATTTTTTTTATACCCATAAAGGCCAGCAGGATGTTATCCTTCGCAAAAAAGAA
Organism: uncultured Chitinophagaceae bacterium; assembly: GCA_946885335.1. The sequence goes on along the minus strand of CAMPGG010000022.1, from coordinate 17,161 downwards.
ATGTATGATGGAGCCACCCCTTCAGGCAATGCCACCATGGCTGCAAATCTTTTACAATTATCTCTTTATTTCGATCAACCGGAGCTTAAACAACGCAGTTTAAACATGATTGAAGGTTTTAGTAAAGCAATCATTACGTATCCTACATCTTTCGGAGCCTGGGCATGCGTATTGCAGCAATGGATTTTCCAACCTTTGGAAATTGCAATACTTGGTCCGGGATACCAAACTGCATTAAAATCAGTTTTGAAAGCTTATTTACCGCATAAAATAATCATGGCTGTTGAGCATGAAACAGGGAATTATCCTTTATTGGAGGGGAAAAAAGCTGAAGGTGAAATTATTTTTTACCTCTGTCAAAATTTTTCATGCATGCGGCCCGTTTATACAGTTGCAGAATTGCTATATTTGGCGTCGCCTAAAAATGGTTAAAGTTAATTATAGCCTGAAACAATATTTCCTTTTAGGTGCCGTTTAGAAATATTACGTGGTAAAAGTCACTTTGAATTAAAAATTTAAAACATTAACCTTGTGATTCGGATAATTCCTAAATCTTATTTTTACCCAATGCCCAAGAGTATGAAAATGAAAAACCATTACTACAATTTAATCGCAATTACTGCATTAGTGCTTATGTCAGGATGCGGATTACTAGGTAAAAAGAATAAAGGAGGCTCGCTTCCTAATGATGGCCAGTTACACGGCATCGCCAGTAGCACTAAATACACACTTCCAAAACCTCCGGGAATGGTTTACATCCCACAAGGAACCTTTCATATGGGTCCAAGTGATGAAGATGTAGCCTATGCTTTTAGCGCCCGTAACCGTTCTGTATCTATCAGCGGTTTCTGGATGGATGCTACAGAAATTACCAATGCTGAATACCGCCAGTTTGCATACTGGGTCCGGGATTCTATCGTTGCTAAAAAAATGGGATATGTAAAGGCTGGTTCCGATGGTGTGGAGTATGTTGATTGGGATAAAATGAAAACCATGAAGTGGAACGATCCTAAAGTTGTTGAACAATTAGGACAAACTGACCTGATCCTTTCTCCTGAAGACAGGATATTTGGAAAAAAGGAATTGGATGCATCTAAATTGATCTATCATTCTGAAGTGTTCGATTTAAAAGAAGCTGCAAAAAGAGAAAATGCAGGAAAAGCAAGATCCCAGTTCATTGTTAAGAAAGATGTTCGGATCTATCCTGATACTTTGGTTTGGATCAGGGATTTCTCTTATTCTTATAATGAACCAATGACCAAAAGATATTTTGCACATCCTTCATTTGACAATTACCCGGTTGTTGGTGTAAACTGGCTCCAGGCAAGTGCTTTCAGTGAGTGGAGAACGCATTACCTTAACTCGTATCTGATTTCAAAGAACAGGGTTCAGGAATCGGATTTCCGTTTACCAACTGAAGCTCAATGGGAATATGCCGCTCGTGGTGGTCGTTCTCAGTCTATGTTTCCATGGGGTAACTATTACTTAAGAAATAAGAAAGGCTGTTTGCTGGCAAACTTCAAACCAGGTCGTGGTAACTATCCGGAAGATGGTGGCTTTTACACTGTTCGTGCCGATGCTTACTGGCCAAATGACTTTGGATTGTATTGCATGTCCGGTAATGTTGCAGAATGGACTTCTTCTATATATTATGAAGGATCATACAACTTTCAACATGACATGAACCCAGACGTTCGTTGGAATGCTAAAGAATCAGATCCTCCAAGGATGAAACGTAAGGTTATTCGTGGTGGTAGCTGGAAAGATGTAGGTTATTACCTGCAAACCGGTACACGCACTTACGAATACCAGGATTCAACAAAATCATATATCGGGTTCCGTACGGTGATAGATTTACCGGCGGCAACTTCAAAACGTGGTAAATAATTATTATAACCAGGATTATCTTATAAACTTCGTATGAGTATTTAAACAAGTATTCATTATCATCGCTGTCTAACTATTAAAAACCAATTAAAAACGAACCAGTATGTTGTTCTTTAAAACCCACAAAGGCCAATGGTGGCTTAACTTCTTATTCAGCTTTTTTGCAGCTGTTGTAATTCTAGGAGCTTTATTCAAAATTCGTCACTGGCCTGCTGCAGATGAAATGATCACTGCTGGACTGCTTTGCGAGGTGATGGTGTTTCTTATCATGGCCTTGATGGTTCCTCCACAGGAAGAGTACCATTGGGAGCGTTTCTTCCCTGGCATCAACGAACATCCTGATGTTGAAAAGAAAAGAACCGGAAAATTTGAAATTACTCCCCTTACCAATTTTGCAGGTGGAGCAAGCAATGGCAACCCGGCTTTGAAAAAATTAGATGATATGCTGAAAGATGCAGACATCACACCTGTAACCTTAGGAAAATTAGGTGATAACTTTAAAAAATTAGGTGGTACGGTTGATAAGATGAGCGACATTACTGATGTAGTGGCCGCTACCGGAGACTATACCGCTAAAACCCGTGAAGCTACTCAGGCATTGGCGACAATGAAAGATGCTTACACTGGAGCAGCCCAAAGTATAGGTTATCTGAACAACGCTGCTGAAGGAACAAAACTTTTCCATGAGCAGGTTCAGGTATTAACTAAAAACCTGGGTTCATTAAATACTATTTATGAATTGGAATTGCAGGATACTAATAACCACCTGAAAGCAATGAACCAATACTATGGTAACCTGGTACAGGCTTCACAAGCTATGGAAGGTACTGTAGATGATGCTAAAAGAGCACAGGATCAGATTGCTTTACTGGCAAATAACCTTGGCCGTTTAAACCAGGTTTATGGTAACATGCTTAGTGCAATGCAAGGCCGTTCTTAATTCAATACTGGTTCGTTTAAAAAATGTCGAATCCAATATTCCCGTGAGTGTAAATCCAAATTTTAACAAACAAAACCACTAATCTTCATGTCTATACCTAAAGAACCGCGGCAGAAGATGATTAATATGATGTATCTCGTGCTGACAGCAATGCTGGCACTAAATGTATCAGCAGAGATCCTCAATGCCTTTAAAACGGTAAACGACAGCCTGGAAAAAACCAACACGGTTGTTAATAATTCCACCAATACAATCATTGCGTCATTTCAGGAAAAAATGACGGACCCTACTACTGCTGAAAAAGCCCGTTTGTGGTATCCTAAAGCAGAACAGGTAGTAGCTCAATCAAAAACAATCTCAGATTATATTGAGGGTTTGAAAAACCAGATTCTTAAAAATGCTGATTTTAATCCTGCAGAAGGTGACAGCAGTTATAAGATGGATAACCTTGATGTAGCTACCCGTTTAATGGTAGACCAGGGTGCTGGAAAAACATTATTGAAAAATTTGACTGATTATAAGGCAAGTATTTTAAATGTTGATCCTGAAATCAAAGCAGAGTTCGCTAATAACCTGCCAATCAACCTGGCTATGCCTGTAACCCAGAATAAAGGAAACAATACCTGGGAAGCTGCATATTTCAGAATGGTTCCCACTGTTGCCGCTTTAACCATTTTGAGTAAGTTTCAAAATGATATCAGAACAACAGAGAACCGCGTAGTTTCTTTTTTGCATAATAAAGTTGGACAGGTTGCTGTACGATTTGACACTTATGCAGCTGTAATCGGTCAAAGTTCTAATTATCTGATGCCTGGCCAGGAGTTGGAGATCACCGCTGGTGTAGGTGCATTCAGTAAAGCAGCTAAGCCAATCATAACTATTGGTAATTCAAACGCTGCTCTTGGCGAAGACGGTGCAGCACATTACAAAACAACTGTTAGTGACGTGGGCACAAAGTCAATTCCGGTAAGTATTACATATACTGACCAGGAAGGAAAGCAACAAACCATTAAAAAAACCGTTGAATACACTGTAGGACAGGCTAATGCTTCCATTGCTTTGCCAAAAATGAATGTTCTTTATATAGGTGTTGATAACCCGGTAAACATTGCTGCCAGTGGTGGTGCAGAACAACTGCAGGTATCCATTTCAGGTGGTGGTGGCAGTATCACTGGATCTCGTGGAAATTATATAGCACGGGTAAATTCAATTACTGATGAATGCCGTATATCTGTTTCGGTTGATGGAAAACTGGCAGGTGCCCAAAATTTCAGGGTACGTACCATTCCTGACCCGGTAGCAACAGTTGGAGGAAATATGAGCGGTGAAAATGTTGCGGCAGGTGCCTTTAAAGCACAGGCTGGTGTGGGAGCTTATGTTAAGGATTTCCCTTTCGAATTGCAATACAGGGTAACCGGATTTACAGTTGTGGGTGATACACCTGATGGTGATATTGTTGAAGCAGTTTGTACTGGAAATACATGGAGCCCGCAGGCAAGAACCCTGATCAACAATTTAAGACCAGGTGCATTGATTACCATCGAAAATATTAGGGCAACTGGTCCTGATGGCAGAAGCAGAAAATTGCCTTCATTACTTTATAACATTAAATAACAGAAAATATGAAAGGCCGTATTATTAAAGTTGGCATGTTGATGGTTCTTTTCGGCTTCATTGTCGAAGATGCCTCTGCACAGCGCAGGGCTCGCAGAAGAACAGAGACAACTACCGAACAACAACAGCAACAACAGGAAAATAATAATACCACAGCACCAACTTATAATGCCTATGGAAATATTCCTATCAGGGTAGATAGTTCAGGTGGTGGTTATAATGATTCCGTGGTTAAAAAATCATTGCGTCCGGATGCGGCCTTCGATAAAGATTTTGTCACAGATCGTACTCCTTTACCTTATGAGCACCTAAGATGGGATGATGCCCTTTATGCGCAAAAAGTATGGAGAGAGCTGGATCTGCGTGAAAAATTGAATCAGACTTTCCGCTATAAAGCTGAAGATGACAATGGTGACCAGCGTTTTATCAGCATGTTATTAAAAGCTGTAAAAAGTGGTCAAGTTGTAGCATTTGCTGATGATCGTTTCACTACCCCATTAAGCAGTGAAGAAAATGCAGCCATTACAGCTGGTGGTCCAAAGGATACTGTTGCTGTTCGAGATATCGATGATCCAAACAAGATTGTTGAATATGTTGTAACACAAACAAGCTTTGACCCGGAAACTGTTTTAAAACTTAGAATTAAAGAAGAATGGGTTTTTGACCGGGAAGCAAGTCGCCTATTTGTACGCATCCTGGGTATTGCTCCTTTAAAAACGCAATATTTCCCTAACGGACAGGAACGTGGTAGTTCTGTAATGTTTTGGGTTTATTATCCTGATCTCAGACCAATTTTAGCAAAGTATGAAGTATATAATCCTAAAAATATGGGAATGGGACGTATGACATGGGAGGAATTGTTTGAAAGCCGGATGTTTAGCAGTTATATTACAAAATCTACTTTGGATAACCCTTCTAATGCTAATATTCGCCAGATAGTAAAAGACCCGATCTTAACCTTACTTGAAGGTGAAAATATTAAAGATCGAATCTTTAATTACGAGCAGGATCTTTGGTCATATTAATTTTGAAACTAAAAAAATACAAACCCCTGTTTACAGGGGTTTTTTTATTGCATGAAAAAATATTTAAAAAATACCTGTTAGTGGTATAGGAAATGTCAAATATTGTTGTACTTTTATCTCGGTTTTTCATAGGATATTGGATTTTAAAAACGGGGCTGGATTTCTATCCGGGCCCCATTTTTTTTATTACCCTTTTATGAATTTCTATCCTGATTTTGTCCATCAAAATGTGCTTTAACCAGCCTGGCTTTGGACAATCCAACCACCGCAGCCAGTTCCGCTTCTGATTTTTCCCTTATGTTTTTTACAGATCTGAAATGTTTTAATAAACTTTCCGCCGTTGATTTCCCAATGCCTTTGATACCTTCAACTTCATTTTTGAAAGTGCCTTTGCTTCTTTTATTCCGGTGAAAACTAATTCCGAAACGATGCACTTCGTCACGAATTCTTCGGATCATTTGTAATCCGGCAGATTGATAAGGAAGTTTCAGCGATTCCTTATCACCTGAAAAAAAAATTTCTTCTTCATTTTTTGCTAATCCTATAACAGTTGTTTTACCCAGTGCATCTAAATCTTTTAAGGCTTCCATAGCTGCATTTAACTGTCCTTTTCCGCCATCGATAATAACCAATTGAGGAAAAGGAGTTTCTTCATCCAGCAATCGTTTATAGCGCCTGTAAACAGCTTCTTTCATTGAAGCAAAATCGTTAATGCCTTCTACGGTTTTTATGTTAAAGTGGCGGTAATTAGATTTATCAGGTTCTCCGTTATAAAAACTAACCATTGCTGAAACCGGGTAACTTCCCTGGAAATTAGAGTTATCAAAACATTCAATGCGCTCAGGCAAAGTGTTTAATTGTAAATCTTTTTTTAATTGTTCCAGGGTTTGCAGATGTTTATTGCTTTTATCCTTTTTTAGTTTTTGTTCTTCTATAAAATAGTTCACGTTCTTTAAGCCAAGGTCAAGCAATTTCTTTTTTTCACCGGCTTTTGGTACAGTGATCGTTGTTTCTGATTCTGGGTATTCGATGGCAAAAGGAACAATGATTTCTTTAGATTCACTCTTAAATGTAGATCGAAGTTGTGCAATGGTGAATGAAAGAATTTCTTCTGCCGATTCATCAAGGTGTGTTTCAACCTTAATCGTTTTTGTTTGCGAAATAGTGCCATTGGTAACCATCAGGAAATTGACATAAGCTATATCATCTTGTTTGATAATGGAGAAAACATCAATATCATTTAACCTGTTGCTAACCACAACTGACCGGGCTTTATAATTTTCCAGGTATTCAATTTTTTTCTTCATTTGGGCAGCCTTTTCAAATGCCAAATGCTGTACATACTCTTTCATTTGGTATTTGAATTGTTGAATAACGGGTGCCAGGTTTCCTTTTAATAAATTTTTTACCTGCTGCAGGCCTGCATGATAATCTTCAGCTGTTTGCAGGTTTTCACATGGACCTTTACAATTTCCCAAATGATATTCAAGGCAGACTTTAAATTTCCCCTTTTCAATATTTTTTTGGGTGAGGTTTAATGAGCAGGTTCTTAATGGAATGGTTTGTTTAATAAATTCAAGCAAATCCCGTAGTTGCCTGATGGAAGTGAAGGGGCCGAGGTATTCTGAACCATCATTTATTACCCGGCGTGTAAGGTATACCCGGGGGAATGGTTCATTTTTAATTACGATAAATGGATAACTCTTATCATCTTTTAAATTGATATTGAACCTTGGCTGGTATTGTTTTATCAGCGAGTTTTCTAATAAGAAAGCATCCTGCTCAGAATCTACAATTGTAAATTCAATCTTTCGTATTCTGTTTACCAGTTCATGTGTTTTGTAACTGGCTAATGTTTTGTTGAAATACGATGAGATCCTTTTACGCAGGTTTTTCGCTTTTCCTACATAAATCAATTCGTTCGCAGCGTCAAAATATTTATATATTCCCGGGTAGTGGGGCAGGCTTTTAGCAATAAGCTGAAACTCCGCAGAGGTCATTCGCACAAATATTTACTAGTTATTCCAAATTACTTTCATGGTCTTTGTTTGTTCTGGCATACCAGCTTTTTGTATAGTTGTAACCACCTGGAATCGTTCATTAACCTGCCATAATAACCTTCTTTGAATAGTACTGTCTTTATTTGCCTGGTAGCGATTTAAAATAATGGTACTTATCTTATCTTCTTCTCCATTGCCTGGCGTAATGTGAATCTCCTGTCTTTGCAGTTCTGCATCTTTTTCAACAGGTGTATAAGTAATGATCACTTTTTTAAGCATATCATCATAATACTCCGATTCAGTATATTTTTCTTTGAATTTCTTTTTTGAAAGGTCAGGCGCTTCTAAAAAGTCTTTAGCTAATTGCCTGAATTCTTCCCGCGGAACAAAGCTTGTATCAGAAACTGAATCCTGGATGATAATTTTTTTGATGGCATAAACTGAAGTATCCACATGTGCCACCTGGCTATTTAAAAAGGATATGACCGGGAAATATTTTTCTTTTTCATCTTCTGAATTTTTGCAGGCCATAAATAATACCAGGGAGAAGGAAATAAATAATGGGAAACCTTTTTTCATGTAATTATTTTTCATTTTTGTTTGCCAGGGAATGAATTACGATAAAGCTTCAATTATCGACTAGTGAATAATGATGATGAAAATATTTTTTGTTTAAAAAGAAGTAAAATTAGCTGAAATCCATTTTAATAAAAAAAAGCCCCGCAATAATATGCGGGGCCCTAACAAAGCAGATAGTGTTGGCTACTCATTTAAACCGATACCCACTTTTAAACCAAAATCAAAAAGATTTTCTTTAACAGGGTATTTGTCTACAAAACTTGATAATATTTGATACCTGACTTGCGGACCTACCTGCCAGTTAAGCTTGCCGGTAGAATAGGCTACATAAGTTTCTATACTTGTATTCACGTTCCAGCGGCGGATTAACCATGGAACTTCTGAATAATTTTTATAATCACTCGATATCAGGTATGCTCTATCTCCTAAGACATATGTTGGCTGAATAGTGCTGCCTATACCGAAAGCTATTTTTTCATCTTGTATAAGATTTATTTCTGCGCCAACCGGTAATGAAACCTGGAAGTAAAAATTCTTCAACCAATCAGCCTTACCTCCATTAAAATTCCGGTAATTGCTTACCGTATTTAAAGATTCAATGCGGCGCCCGGTGTTTAATGCAATAGTTGCAATTTCTGTTGGATTATTAAAAGCTTTAATCTCATACCGGGTCATATTAAACTGTAATCCCGCCTTAGCATTAATTGATTTTGTGATGGGATATTTTGCATTAAGTCCTAACTCCAACCCCATGTCCGGTTTATGTGTAACAACATTATTTATATTGTAAAGTGCCGAATAACTAGGAGGTAAATTAGCGGGAGCCGATTGTACAAAGGACTTATTTTCTGTAAGCTTACGGTAGCTAACTGTTGGCGTAAAGAATACCTGGAATAATAATTTATTTTTTCTTTTTATCCGGCTATAAGTGTTCAGCACACTTTCAATGGTTAATGGTGTTAATAAAAGATTTTCATTGGCAGGCTCATTAGTTTTGATATTCCCTGAAGCCTCTTTTTTCTTTATTCCCTGGTAATATTCATTTTGATCAGTTGCTTCATCTGAAAAATTGACACTTGTAACTGGTAAAGTATTTTGAATAGCTAAATCTTCATTATTATTAGTTACTGTACCTGCTTCTGGCATAGCTGCCAGGAAGTTGATAGTCGGATCAACTTTATTAGGTTTCTCCGGTGCTGGTATCAATAAGTTTTCGGAACTGCTGGTGTTAGGTGAGGTTTTAGCAATGTCATTTTTATTAAAATGGGTAAGGGTTTGTTCAGTTTGAACAGGTTTAGCTTCACTGATTTCTTTAAGATTGGTCTTTTTGGTATTAACTAAAAACATTACCGATAAACCAGAACCTACGAGCAATAAGCCCAGGCCGAAACCATACCACTTTTTACGTGGATGCAAAGTTCTATGTACCCCGTTCCATACATCCTCGGACGGGTACATGCGATACTGATCGGCTGTTTTTTTTATGAAATCCTCGAAATTCACATCGTTATTATTTCTCTCCATAATCAGTTAACATTTTGGTCGGATCAATATTTTCGTGTCATTCCTCCTAACAGCGAAATATTTTGTTTAGGGTTTTGTAAAATCTTCTTTCTCACCAATATATCTTCCAACATCGCTTTTGCCCGGGTATACTGTGATCTGCTGGTACTTTCTTCTATCCCAAGCATTCCGGCAATTTCCCTGTGAGAATATCCTTCAATTGCATACAGGTTTAAAACGGTTCGATATCCTATGGGCAACATCCGGATACATTCTACAACTTGTTTAGCCTGGATAACTGATGGCACTGTTTCCTCTCTAATCTGTAAACCAGTTGCATGAATGATATCAACACTTTCATTAAATTTTTTATTCTTCTTCAAGATGTTGATGCAGGTATGAACGATGATCCTCCTTATCCAACCTTCAAATGCTCCACGATTTTCAAAAGAATGTATCTGTGTGAAAACCTTTATAAAACCTTCCTGCAGCATATCTTCTGCATCCTCCCGGTTATGTGCAAAACGATAGCATACAGATAACATTTTGGGACTGAACTTATTGTAAAGTTCCCGCTGTGCTGTAGCATCATTTTCCAAACAACCTTTTAAAATGGCTTCCTCGGTCATATAATTCCTTGGGTTGCCTGTAATTTAGACAATTTTCATTAATGAATGCTGCATCTACCCGCAAATTTTTCTTTGCTTTTCAATGCTTTAAGTTAGCCTCCATAAGGGATTCACAGAACAGGCTGAGGTTTTTTAGGGTAAAAGAAATGAAGCCTTCTAATTTTTTGAAGCAGGGGAAAACGAGCATTTTAAATTACATAACGTATAGGATGAACCGAAAAGTAAAATCCTTTTCAATTATACATCTTGTCCATAAAGAAATTTATGGATTTAAAGCGGTAATGGGTTGATAATTAATTTGCCTGCGAACATCTTTTGCCCAGTTAATTATTGCTGTTCTTTGCGCATCTGTAATATCCGCTTCCCGGTGAATCCAGGTATAAGACTCAAGGGGCATTTCCTTAGTTTCTATCATTTCAATAACTTCTTCCATTTTATGATCTTGCTTCTTTGGATCATAACTCAGAAATTCATCTACATTAAAATGTTTTTTGCCGTCTTTTATATGAGAATCTAACCACCAGGCCACTGGTTGAATGTTACTGTACCATGGATAATTTGTATGATTGCTGTGGCAATCATTGCAAGAGGTTTTAAAGATATTTTCAATTTCAGCAGGCATTACATATTTATGTTGAATGGCATTCGCCTGCGGCACATCACTTGCCAAATTTTTCTCCGGCCTGATGAATTGTATAATAACTAATACAACCAATAAAATGAGCAGGATTTTCTTTACCATAAATCTATTTTAAATGTTATTAGAATTTAGGAGTATTTCTCCATTCATTTCTTCGGGAACAGGGATGTTCATCATGTGAAGAATAGTTGGTGCAAGATCACCAAGTTTACCTGGTTTAATTGTCCCTTTCCATTCATTATCAATTATAAAAAAAGGTACCGGATTTAAGGAATGCGCTGTATTAGGAGTGCCGTCTGCATTGATCATGAAATCTGCATTACCATGATCGGCGGTAAGAAATACGGTATAACCGTTATGCAAAGCCGAAGTTACAATTTTGTCAACACAAGCATCTACAGTTTCAGCAGCTTTTATAACAGCTTCCCAAACACCTGTATGACCCACCATATCAGTATTGGCAAAATTCAGACATATAAAATCAGCTTCTTTTTTCTCTATTTCAGGTAAAATGGCTTCAGTTACTTCAAAAGCACTCATTTCTGGCTGCAGGTCATAGGTTGCAACCTTAGGCGATGGGATCATAATTCTTTTCTCTCCTTCAAAAGGATTTTCCCTGCCCCCACTAAAGAAAAATGAAACATGCGGATATTTCTCTGTTTCTGCAATCCGGATCTGCTTGAAATGATATTTTTCAAGCACTTCTCCCAATGTATTATTTAAATTATCACTCTCAAAAATGACATTTACATCATGGTAAGTCTTATCATATTCCGTCATGGTTGTATAATGCAAGGGTAGTTTATGCATTCCATGTTCAGGGAGATCAAATTGCGTTAAGACCTGTGTAATTTCACGGCACCTGTCTGTTCTGAAATTGAAGCAGATAACAGCATCACCGGGTTGTATAAGCGCTAATGGCTTTCCATTAATGTCTGTAATATTTGCCGGCTTCACAAATTCATCAGTTATATTATTTGCATAACTATTTTTTAACGTATCAATAGCATTATTGGATTTTTCACCATTTCCATTTATCAAAACATCGTAAGCCAGCTTAATTCTTTCCCACCTTTTATCCCTGTCCATAGCATAATAACGGCCACTGATACTGGCAATTTGACCTGTGGTAACATCTAAATGTTCTTGTAATTGGGAGATAAAATGAACACCACTTTTAGGGTCTGTATCCCGGCCATCGGTAAAAGCGTGGATAAAAACCTTTTCCATTTTTTTTTGTGCACAAAGCGAAGTAATTGCTTTCAGGTGTTCAATATGTGAATGAACCCCACCATCACTAACCAACCCCATAATATGAAGGGGCTTATTATTTGTCCTGGCGTAGTCAAGAGCGCCGTTAAAAACAGCATTTTGAGCCAATTCGCCATCCCTGACAGCCACATTGATGCGCTGTAATTCCTGGTATACAATCCGTCCTGCACCCAGGTTTAAATGACCTACTTCAGAATTACCCATTTGGCCATCGGGTAAACCAACGGCTTCTCCGCAAGTCGTAAGGGTAGTGTTTGGGTATTTTTTATATAAAGAGTCAACAAATGGTGTATTGGCTTGTAAAATTGCATCCGCGGATGCAACTTTTCCCAGCCCCCAACCATCCATGATAACAAGAATAATCTTTTTTTGAGGCATATTAGTAAAAAATTGTTTTTCAGGAATTTAAACAAACATATATTTTTATTCTTCCTGTAAAACTACTTTCATTTAATCAAAAACCAGAAAAGCTATAAAAACAGGTTGGTTTTTATTACTTTAGTAGGTCTGATGAATGATCAGGAAACAATGGCATACTTTTCGACTAATATCCCCCAGAAAACTAAGTTTTTATGAAATCAATTTTTACTTTTTTACTGATTACGGCAGGTTTCATTTTTACCTCCTTTTCATCTTCCCAAAGTGGCATAGATGATATTATTAATGCTTTGCGTACTGGTAATGCTTCCGGAATATCCCGTTATATCGATGGCAATGTTGAAATTTCTTTACCAGATAAAAGTGAGAGTTATAGCAAAGCCCAGGCGGGAATTATTTTAAAAGATTTTTTTAATAATAATGCTATCAAAAGTTTTGAGTTGAAACATAAAGGAGACCAGGGTGGCCGCCAATTTTGTATCGGAACATTACATACAAAAACAGGAAGTTATCGAACTACCGTTTTTATGAAGCCAAAAGCTGATAAGCAGGTGATGGGTGAAATTAGATTTCAACCTTTAGATTAAACTTTCCATAAACTATATTTTAAGCCTTGCATTGCAGGGCTTTTTTTTATGCCAGCCATATTTCATTGTATAGATTTGCAATTATGGACAGGCATTTTGATGAACAATTGAACCAACTTATTGCATCTGCATTATCAGAAGATATTGGAGATGGAGATCACTCAACACTTGCTTGCATTAATGCTAACGCAAAAGGTAAAGCGATTTTGAAAATAAAAGATCAGGGTATTTTAGCAGGGGTATTGGTGGCAGAAAAAATATTCAGATTCATGGAACCCGGTTTAGATTTTCGTCCAATTAAGCAGGATGGTGATGTGATGAAGCCCGGTGAAATCGCATTTGAAGTAAGTGCACATGTGCATACTATTTTAAAATGTGAACGACTTGTTTTGAATTGTATGCAGCGTATGAGCGGTATAGCTACCTTGACCAATAAATATGTACAACGATTAACAGGTTATAAAACACAGGTGCTGGACACTCGTAAAACAACACCCAATTTCAGGTTGCTTGAAAAAGAAGCAGTCCGGATAGGTGGTGGCAAGAATCACCGTTTTGGTTTGTTCGATATGATCATGTTGAAAGACAATCATATTGATTATTGTGGCGGAATAGAAAAAGCTATTGAATTGGCATGGAACTATAGTCAACAACAGGATAAAGAACTTAAAATTGAAGTTGAAACCCGGTCTTTGGAAGATGTAAAGAAAGTGGTGGAAATTGGCAGCGGAAAAGTTTTTAGAATAATGTTAGATAATTTTACACCCATTCAAATTAAAGAAGCTCTCGTATTGATCAATCAAAATTTTGAAACAGAAGCAAGCGGAGGTATAAACCTGGATAACTTAGAAGAATATGCGCAAACTGGTGTTGATTATGTTAGTGTAGGAGCCCTGATTCACCAGGCACAAAGCGTTGATCTGAGTTTAAAGGCAAGTCTTGTTTAAATAATTTGAAGAATGAGTAAAAATAAAACAGGGAAAAACCATAATGGTATAGTTTATTCAACAAATCCTGATTTTAAATTAACAGGTGAAGATAAACCTGCAACAGAAACATGGCCGGCTGCTAAACAACCGCTTCGGGTTTTATTAGATCGCAAACAAAGAGCAGGTAAGTCAGTAACGCTTATTTATGGATTTAATGGAACAGATGCGGACCTGGAAGATTTAGGGAAAAAAATTAAAACTTTTTGCGGTACTGGCGGATCTGTAAAAAACAGGGAAATTCTTATCCAGGGAGATCAAAGGGATAAAGTAATGCAATGGCTGCAAAAAAATGGATTTAATGCCGCAAAGAAAATTTAATTATGGTTTTGATTTATTATGGAGCTGGAATTTTATTTTGTGGCGCAGGTCTGTATCTATTTTTCAAAAACATGTATGAAAAAGACAAGTCAATTTTGCCTGCTGTTATAGTAATCTTAATGGGCATTACTTTAATAGGCTTTGGAGCTGCACACAGTATCAATCTAATTAAATAATTTCCACCTCCAGGTTTCCATTACTTTATTGTCCCTGTGCAAGACTATATGCCCGCTGGTTCTCCCATGAATTTAAAAGTTCTGTAGAGCAAATTTTAAAATCCCCGCTCAGGCTTACATACAATCCAGAAATATCCTGTTGATTTAAAGGTTTTCCATCCAGGCTTTCGAACCGAACATTATATTGATTCACCAAATTCGTATATACAGAACCGGTAGGCCAAACTTGCGTTCCCCGGTTACTAATGTTAACCAATTTAAATTTAAGGCCTCCATGTAATTCACATTTTTGGGCAATTAGATTTGGTTGTTCGGCGCTTTCAATAAACATATCAACACCCACAATCTGTTCGTCTTCCATTTCCTTTGAGATCATCATCGCATTCTTTTCTAACCTGAAAAGGGTGGTTGTTTTTGGCATATTGGGCAGAATAGGTTTTGCATTTACCCTGGGAACCTGGCCAAAGTTCTTAACTATTGTTTCTGCAAATTCAGTGGTATTTAATGCAGGAATGTTTTTGTCGCCAAAATCACCGGTATGTACTCCACTTTCTAAAGTATATAATAAAGCGTTTTCAATGATGGCTGCATTTTCCATCAGACCCAGGTGCCTTAACATGCTAATTCCACTGAGTAATAAAGCAGTTGGGTTTGCAATATTTTTACCGGCAATATCAGGTGCTGTTCCATGCACTGCTTCAAAAATAGAAATATGATCTCCAATATTGGCAGAAGGTGCAAAACCTAACCCGCCAACAAGCCCGGCGCATAGATCAGAAACAATATCTCCCTGTAAATTGGTCAAAACCACTACATCAAAGAGATCTGGTCTTGTAACCAGTTTCATACAAAGATCATCTACAATAACATCATCCGCTTTTAATTCGGGATATTCTTTGGCTACTTCATAAAAGCATTCTAAGAATAATCCATCCGTCAACTTCATAATGTTAGCCTTATGACCGCAGGTAATCCGCTTTGTTCCTTTCTTTTTGGCCATTTCAAACGCATATTTAATTACCTGCAAACTTCCGGGGCGGGTAATAAAACGACGGCTTAAGGCCACATCGTGCGTTAGCATATGTTCAATACCACCATAAGTGTCTTCAATATTTTCTCTTACAATGGTAAGGTCAATTGGAATATTTGCTTTTGAAAAAACAGTATCAACTCCATGAAGGGTTTGAAATACCCTTTTATTAGCATAGGTGTTCCAGGTTTTTCGGGCAGTAACATTTACACTTTTAACTCCTTTTCCTTTTGGAGTTTCCATGGGGCCTTTAAAAAGTATCCCCAGGTTTTCAATCGTTTCCTGTGCTTCTTTAGTCATTCCGTTAGAATAACCTTTATCAAATACCCATTTTCCCATTTCAACAACTTCATATTCCAGGGGAACTTGATTGGCGTCAAATATTGATAAGACGGCCTGCATAATTTCCGGTCCAATTCCATCGCCTTTTGCTACTGCTATTTTCATATTTAAACTCCGTTTTATAGTAGTTTTTTCAGATAATTTATATATTAGCCTCCCCAGTTGGGTTGCAAATTTAACTGATGGTATGGAATTTAAAATATTTTGATTTAGTTGATGCGCTGAGTGTTTGGTAATTTTACAAAAACAGGTTTATGAACAGTATAATTTCAGAAGGTGTGGAAGTTAGTGTTGAAACGTTTTATCAACCTGACTATTCAAATCCAATTAACAACGAGTTTATGTTTGCATACAGGATAACTATTGAAAATCATAATAGTTTTTCCGTTAAACTACACCGTCGTCATTGGAACATTTTTGATAGTAATGGAAGTTTCAGAGAAGTGGAAGGCGAGGGAGTTGTAGGATTGCAACCTGTTATTACTGCCGGTGAAAAATACCAATACGTTAGCGGTTGTAATTTAAAAACAGAAATGGGTAAAATGAGTGGTACATATGAAATGGAAAATCTTTTCACTAAATCTTATTTCCAGGTAAATATTCCTTCCTTTCAATTAATGGTTCCCTTTAAAAATAATTAGAAGTATACATTATTAAGTATTGATATTTTATTAATATTGTTAATTGTGGTTATGCGATCATGCATTTTAGCTATATTTACAACTAACCTTTCCTCTTATAAACTTCAATTATTAGTAGCATAAAATCTCTCCCATTCATTTTATATGTATAAAGTAACATTTAATAACAGTAATACTGTTTTTTACACAGCCCTTAAAAAAGAAGTCGACCAATATTTTTCAAGCAATAATATAAAGAAAACAGGCAATTGGGAATTATATGCAAAAGCAATAATCCTGGGTGTTTCAGCTGTTTCTATTTACCTGGTATTGCTGAATGTAGCCGTTTCTGTACTGACTGGTATTTTATTAAGTGCATTATTGGGATTTATTTTAGCAAGCATTGGTTTTAATGTTATGCATGATGCTTGTCATGGCAGTTACTCCAGTAAAAAATGGGTGAATACAATATTGGGTTATAGTTTGAATGCATTAGGCGGAAATTCTTTTATCTGGAAATTCAAACATAATATCATTCATCATACTTATACCAATGTGGATGGCATTGATGATGATATTGCAAAAAGTCCTTTGATGCGCCAATGCTCAACGCAAAAATGGGTTCCGGCTCA
>CAMPGG010000021.1 GCA_946885335.1 uncultured Chitinophagaceae bacterium | reverse complement strand
TCAGTGATTTAACCTGAGTAAGGTTGCGGCAACCACACCTGCTGTTTCTGTTCGCAACCTGTTATCACCTAATGTAACAGCAATAAAACTTTTATCCCGGGCTTGGTTTATTTCACCCGGTGTAAAATCACCTTCCGGACCAATTAACATCAATACCCTGTCTGAATTTGATTGCCTTTCATCGGCCAGGTTTTTTCTCATCTCATCTTCGCAATGTGCAATGTATTTTTTTTCATAAACTGCATTTTCCATCAATTGGCTGAAAGTTGTGGGTTCATGTAAAACAGGTAACCATACCTGCCTGCTTTGCAACATGGCGCTCACTAATATTTGTTGTAACCGGGAAATCCTGAGCTTTTCTTTTTCAGTTCGCTGGCAGATCAATGGAATAATTTCATTTACGCCTATTTCTGTTGCTTTTTCCAAAAACCATTCAAACCTGCTGGTGTTTTTTATGGGAGAGATAGCGATTGTAATTCGTTTACTGGTAGCCGGTATAGCTTGTTCCTTTATGATTTTTACTATAGTTCTTTTTTTATGCGCTTCATTTATTTCAGCATCTAACAATCTCCCTTTACCATCCGTTAACTGAATGAAGGAGCCATTTTGCATTCGTAAAACCTGTGCAATGTGACGGGAAGTTTCTTCATTTAATACTACCTGGTTGTCTTGATAATCATCTGCCAGGAAAAAAAGAGGTAGAGTCATTTGAAAAATTTGAACAAAGAAAGTTATTAACTAAGCATAAAAAAAGAGCCTCAACCACAGGCTCTTTTTAATGGTACATTTATATAAACCAAAATATTAAAAAGGTGCATCTTCATCATCTGCCGGCAGATCATTCATCTTGCTTCCTGTTTGTATATATAGTCTTGGTCCTTCAGTATCGGTAACTGGTTTCCAGCTGCCGGGTAATCCAATTCCGCTAAAATCATCACCGCCATCTTCCACAAATTTCTGAATATGCAGCATAGCCCTTAGCTTGATTGTTTCCAAAGAACCATTTCTATGCTTGGCAATGCGGATATGTGTTTCACCGCGGTTGCTTTCGCCCATTTCATTCTGGGTAATATCATAATATTCCGGGCGATAAAGGAACATAACCATATCTGCATCCTGCTCAATTGCTCCTGATTCACGCAGGTCACTCAATTGAGGCATTTTCTGGCCATCTTTGGCACCCCGTTTTTCCACTTCCCGGCTTAACTGGGAAAGTGCGATAATAGGAATATTTAATTCTTTGGCAAGACCTTTCAGGTTCCTGGAAATATTACTGATCTCCTGTTCCCTGTTGCTGTTTTTATTGTCTGCATTACCGCTCATTAACTGCAGGTAATCGATAATGATCAACCCAATATCTTCCCTGGATTTTAAGCGGCGGCATTTTGCCCTCAATTCAAAAATATTCAGGGCAGGTGTATCATCAATAAAGATCTTTGACTGCGCCAGTTTTTGAATTCCTTTGGCATATAATTGTTTCATTTCATGTTCTTCCAGCTTACCTCTTGAAATTTTTTCAAGCATGATCTCGCTTTCAGCTGAAAGAATCCTTTGTACCAGCTGGCCTGCACTCATCTCTAAAGAGAAAAAGGCAACGGGTGTAGGCTTGGAAGGATGAAGCGCAGCATTCCGTACCAGGTTTAATGCAAATGCTGTTTTACCAACAGCAGGCCTTGCTGCAAGGATAACCAAATCTGTATTTTGCCAGCCATAAGTTACTTTATCCAAACTAGCGAAACCAGAAGGTACACCCGATACGTCTTCGTTCCTGTTTCGCAAATCTTCAATCCGCTGAATGGTTTTTACAAGAACTGAATCGATTGTATCGAAATTCTTACGGAGATGATTATTCGTAATTTCAAAAAGTTTTGATTCCGCATCATCCAGCAAATCAAAAACGTCGGTGCTGTCTTCATAAGCATCCCCAATAATTTCTCCACTGATACGGATTAATTCCCTTTGAATAAATTTTTGAAGAATGATCCTGGCATGCGCTTCAATATTGGCTGATGAAACAACGGCATTCGTTAATTTGGTAACAAAATAAGGTCCACCAACCATTTCCAATTCTTCCTTAAAACGCAATTCTTCTACCACTGTAAGAATATCAATGGGCTGGCTTTTTTGAGAAAGGCTTTGCATTGCCCTGAAAATGCGCTGGTGCGATTCAACATAAAAACACTCAGGTTTTAAAATTTCAACAACACTATCGAATGCATTTTTTTCAAGCATGATAGCGCCAAGAACAGCTTCTTCCAGTTCTTTGGCTTGTGGTGGCACTTTGCCATAAACCATCGTACTTAAATCTACTGATGATTTGCGGCGGTTTTTCCTGTCCCTGTTTAGGTTAGTAAGATCCATGAATAGTGATACGTATAAAAAGTTAGAAGTTCTGGTTCCTGTGCTTTGACTGGAAAGTAATCAGCAACTTCATATTATCGTAATATTAAATAATGATGATGTTATTATTACTAACCGTGAAAGCCGAGGGCGAATTAAACTTAACCAACCTTATTAAAAAAATATTTTTTTCTAAAACGTTTTCCCCATCTCCTTCACTGGTTTATCCACCACGCTAAAGGACGATGTAAACATTCAATATCTCATTATCCACAATTTAAAAAAGTTTTAAGCCACATTGAAGATTAAATTAACACAGGCTGTTATTAAAAATAGATGCCCCAAATTTTGGTGAAAAGGTTTGAACTACAGAATGGGACTTTCACGAATCAGCACGTAAAAATGCGTGTTTTAAAACAAGTGAAATCCACTGCTATCACACTTTATCGCATTTTCCATTCAAAGTTAAAATGCCTGTACACCCCTATTTTAGGGTTTTTTCAATCATTTTTAAACCTAACAGGTAAACGAAAAAAGTAGCGAAACAACTATATGCAGGGTATTAAACGGAAATTCCCATACCAATACAAAAAAAGCCGGTAATAAAACCGGCTTTTTGCATTGTTATGGCTGGCAATGCTTAAGTACAAAGTTTAAATATTATTCAGGGCACCTTAATGAAACTTCTTTCTTCCTGTTAGAACCACGTGTTCTCAAATTTGTTGCATCAGGTGTGGAATAATAAATGGGAGAAGATTTTTTCTTCGTCTTTTTAAAGAAAGTAAAATCTGTTTGATAAAGCCCCAATGTGGCGATATTTACAAATACTTTCCAGGTTTCTTCAATTCTATTCATATTTTCTTAGGGTTTTATAAGGGTTAGATTTAAAACGAGTGTTTTGGTTAAATGTTTCAACGTTAAAAACTTTAAAAAAGATCTATAAATATTCTTTTAAAAAATTAAGCAAACTGGCTGTAACTATTGTAGAGCTTGACTTTGCTGATCTAATTTAGACAATGAATATGTTGGATAACGAGTATTATTTACTAAAATATCAGCAGCTAAGCAAAAGCACTTATTTTTTAAATGAATAATTATGTAAGCAAGGTGATAATATGATTGGCTTGCTTTTTTTAGCAGATAGACATTATGATTAAACGCGTTAAATATAGATTTAATAAGATTGTTGCCAGTGCAGCTTTATTATCACTGGAGATGGTCATCATCCTGGCTTCTTACATTGCATCTGTGGTTGTTGTTGCATGGGTTGTAAGGCGAACTTTCCTGCTTAAAAAAGACAATCTTGATTTTAAAGTATTCGACTATGTTAGCCAATTTGTTAGTGATGGCACTACCCGTTTAATGCAGTTTATCACCTTTTTTGGTTCGCATCTTTTCCTGATTCCTGCAAACCTGGTATTGATTGCTTATTTTCTTTTTATCAGGAAGCACAAATGGTATTCTATTAAGGTTCCGGCAGTTGCACTTTCCAGTTTGTTTTTGATGTTTTTATTAAAAATGCTATTTAATCGTCCAAGGCCACTGGTCCCTTTGCTGGAGCAAGTGGGCGGATTAAGTTTTCCAAGCGGGCATGCGTTTATGAGTTTTTCCTTTTTTGGATTATTGATTTTCCTTGCATATAAATACCTGGATAATAAAGCCCTCAAATGGTCATTGATTGTGTTCTTTTTTATTTTTATTTTCTTAATAGGCTTCAGCAGAATTTATTTAAGGGTTCATTATGCAAGCGATGTATTAGCAGGATTCAGTCTTGGTTTTATGTGGTTGGTTCTCTCATTATGGATCTTAAGAAAGTTGGAAAAGAAAAGTGTGCAGAAAGTAATTGAAACCGTTGCTGAGGAGGTTGTTGAAATTAAAGAAGTACCACATAAATCCAGGTAATGCAAAAACTGTATGATGTAATTATTGTAGGCGGCGGACCAGCTGGTCTTAATGCAGCTGTTGTGCTGGGCAGATGTCATAGAAAAGTTTTACTTTTTGATACCGGGCAGCCACGCAACCTGCATTCAGAAGGTATGCATAATTACCTGACAAGGGATCATATACTACCTACAGCATTTTTAAAATTAGCCCACGATGAAATAAAAAAATATGGCGTTGAATTCCGGTATATTCAAATCACCAAAGCAAACAAAAATGATAATGGACAATTCATTGTTACTGATCGCAAGAATATTACTTATCACTCAAAAAAATTATTAATTGCAACAGGGCTAACCGATAATATTCCAGCTATAGATGGTTTCAAAGAATGTTATGGAAAAACCGTGCATCATTGTCCTTATTGCGATGGTTGGGAAGTTTCAGGAAAAAAGATTGGCATTTATGCAAAAGAAAAAAATGGGTTTGACCTTGCGGTGTCTTTAAAAACATGGAGCCCTTCTGTTACATTGTATACAGATGGGGCAAACAACCTGAAGCCTGCGCAAATAAAATCTTTGAAAAAATATAATATTGAAGTAGAAACTAAATCGTTCAAAAAATTGCAACACAAAAAAGGCCGCTTACAAAAAATTATTTTTACCAACGATGCCAGTAAAGATTGTGATGCCATATTTTTTGTCAATGGATTTCAACAACAAATTGACCTGGCAAAAAACATTGGCTGCAGAATGAGTGATAAAGGAGTTGTATTGACAAACAAAAGCCAGGGCACCAATATCAATGGATTATTTGTAGCAGGTGATGCTTCAAAAGATATGCACTTTGTAGTTGTTGCTGCTGCAGAAGGTGCTAAAGCAGGTGTAACCATCAATAAAGAATTACAAAAAGAAAGTCTGCAAGCGTTGTTAAGCAACAATAAACCTATCGGTTAAAATGGTCTAACGATTCTAATTATAATGATCGGGCTGCATCAAGGTGTTTTCTCAAAGTGGGTAATGATTTTGAAGCAAAAACTTTTATCTCCGGACTGTTTGCATTGTTTGCTGCTTTTTCAAATTTCCGGGTATCCTCTTCAAATAATTCAATGATAAAGGATAGATATTCTTTATCAAATTCCGCTGCATTTAGCTTTTGTAAATCTTCTAATTCCCGATGTTGATTTTCTGAGATACTTGGAAGCGTTACATTTTTTAAAGAAGATAGCTTTTTTAATTCTTCCATTATCGCCAACCTTTCTTCAACTACCTGGTTGCTTAATTTTTTTAAAGCCTGGTTATTTGTTTTTTGCAAAGCCAGTTGACCGGTTTCAACTTCCAGTAAAATAGATGCAGCTCCTTCCTTTAAAAAACGTTCATCCGATTCGTTAACAACGTTCATTCCAGTGGCTGTATCAACTGCCGGTTGCACAGTTTCTTCAGTGCTTGTATCATTTATTACATTTTCATTTGAACCATTATTACAGGCAAATAAAATAAAACTGGATATAGAAATGATAAAAACGTTTTTCATAATGGTCGATTAAAAACAAAAGACATGACTTAAATAATAATATACTTACAATTTATATTTTTTAATTCTGTAAGCTTTTTTGAGCGAGTTGCCACAGTACTTTCTGATCGGATGGTGAAATCAGGCTGTCTTTATCAACCGATAAAAAACGTCTTTTAAATGCCATAATAGCTGCGGAACTATCCCGTACATCATAGCCAATTAATCGCAAGGCCTGCATGTTATTAAAATCAGCCGGTACGGTGACATCTGCATTTTCATCGTACCAAATACCAAATCCATTTTCGGCTAATCTTTTCCAGGGAAAATGTACATTCGGATCCACCTTACGCTTCGGAGCAATATCGGAGTGCCCTATAAAATTGGCAGCTGGAATATTATACTCTTTTTTTAGTTTTCCCAATAAGTATAAAAGACTGGCCAGTTGTTGCTCTGTAAAAGCTTCAAATCCATTATTATCAATTTCAATCCCAATACTTGCGGAATTAATATCGGTTAAACTACCCCAGCGAGCCACACCTCCATGCCATGCACGCAGGTAATCATTCAACATTTGATGAAGCGTTCCATCTTTACAAATAACATAATGAGAACTTACCTGGGTAGCTTTATTTGTAAATGTTTTTAAAGTTTGATCGCAGGAGTTTTGAGCGGTATGGTGAATGATCACAAAATTAGGTTTGCGAAGATTAAAATTAACGGTGCCAACAGGCCAGGCAGCAGGAAAGACTGAATCCAATGCAGGTAACTTTTGAAGTTGCCTGGTTAATTCTTTAGCTTGTTTTTTATATTCCTTATTCGTAGTATGGTAGGGCTGCCGGCTACATGCAATCAATATAAAAATAAAAGTGGTGGCAAAAACAAAGCGAACATTCTTGTTCATCATAAACATGGTTTGGAGGTATAAATGACAAATATAAACCCGGAGGGTTCAAATTGTATTTGAACTTTCCGGGTCATAAAATAAATCAGTTTAACAGCTCAGTGATTATAACCAATCCATCCACAATTAAATTTTAATATTGTGGAGTTTTATTTACAAATTATTAAAAAACGCAAAAGCAATTGCAATTAAAGGATATCATCATCGTCATCAAGATCGTCATCGTCATCATCTTCTAATAAATCATCCGGATCCTCATCATCTATTTCGATAGATTCCACATCAACCTCATCTGTTTCAATTTCTAATTCTTCGTCAAGGTCTATTTCATCATCTTCTTCATCATCAAGGTCATCATCATCATCACCAGGCAAACCTTCTATATTTGCTGAGTCCCTGATGTATTGTTCCGCCTTTTCACCTAAAAATCCCTCCTTTTTTACAGTACTCCATTCTTCATCAACCAAGAGATCTTTTGATCCTTCAAAAGGGGTTTGTTTGCCAGACCCAGCAGCTTTATAATCAGGATTAAAGTCATGATTGGGGTCAGTGTAGATCTGAGATTTAGTTGGTAAATTTGACATGATCGTTTTTTTCATATTTATGAAAATCTTATGCCATCTGATGGTGGCATAAAAATAGATGTAAACTTTTGAAAAACAATGACATGACTACCAGAAAAACACCTACGAAAAAAGAATCTCCCGGTAAAAATACCACTGAGGTTCGCACACAAAAGGAGCAGATGACTCCGGCAAGAAACAGCAATAAAAGCAACAATACACAAAGAACAGTTAACCGGTCATTGAAGCGGCCGGATAAACCTTTTTTGATATTATAACTAACGTAAACAAGTACCCTAAATTTTATTGTTTCAACCAGCCCTCCAATCCGTTGGTGTGAGAGATATAATAGTAATTATCAAAATTTGCTTTTATAGCTACTTCATCACCACTTGAAACGGTTCCTATTTGGAGGGCTTTTTCATGTGGTTGATGATAAATAATAGTTTCTTCTTTTATTAATAATCTGCGCAATGTTTCCAGTTCAACTACCTGTTTACCCGGAATAAATAATGTTGAAGAATCGGGTAAATGTATTTTGAATGAATTACCAGCAGTTGCCTGGATATAAACATGTGTGTTGGGTGGAATTTTTACTGACCCGTTTTGTGTATTGGTGTGGATTGCTTGATTTGTCCTGGCATATTGGCCCAACATATTTGTTGACAAATTTATAGCGGCAGGCTGCTTATTATTCTTTTTTATAAAAGGCAATGGATCAATAGCGCCACCTGTGGCATAAATACCGAAATGCAGGTGAGGTGCAGTTGTTACAGCATTACCCGTATTACCAACCAACCCAATTGTATCTCCTTGTTTTACGGATTCACCCATTTGAACCAATTGAGAATCCAGGTGTGCATAATACAAACTCATATTCCTGCCTTTCGGTCTAAGGAAGATGATTTTACCACCCAAATTATTCAGACCAACCCTGTTAACATGTCCATCTGCAGCTGCAATTACTGGAGAGCCTCTTTCTGCAAAAATATCAACCCCTTCATGTGATCGGGTTCCGCCATCACGGGATGCACCCCAAAAACTTTGAATGGATTCTTTCCCGGGTAGTGGAAAGGCTAAGGACGGACCTGATGAAATAGTAAGGGTATAGTTACCGCTTTTCAACAATTCGGGTTGTAACCGTAAAATATACCGGCCATCATTTTCAACTTCATATTTAAACCGGGTTGAATCAGCATGAGTTATTTTTTCGGTTATGCTATCCTGTGAATATTGCCACAGATCCATGAAAATTTCAAAATCACTGGCCGGTTGCTTTTCTAAAATAAAAGAGATCACCTCCCCTCTTTTTGCATCAAAATGATAAGCAGTTGCCATGGCTTTTTCGCCGGGAAAATAACCTGCCTCGCGGTAAGGCAATACTATAGGGACGGGTTGTTGCAGGATATAATCTGACATTGCAAACCAGGCTTTGCCTAAAGCCGTTTCCTGCAATCCGGCATCTTTTATTTTTTGTGCATATTTTTCATGAGGTGATTTATTTCCAAAAAGTTCCAGGCCTGTCGACCGGCACCCGATCAAAACATTCAAACCAAAAAAAATAAGTAATTGAATGCTTTTCATTTTGTTTGATTTATAGATGTACAGAAATCTAAAAAAAAATAATCTTTATGAAAACGGCTTACCGCATCATAAAGATTATTTTCCGATACTTTAAAACCGGGGTTTATAGTGTATCTCCGCTTTCGCTACTGCGACCTGAACGCTGACTGCTGCTGCTACCAGTGTTTTGAGAACTTCCACTTCTGTTGGGATCATTTTCCATTCCCTGGTTTCTTCCTTGCTGTCCGCTTCTGTCTGAACCTTGTTGTCTGCTGCTGTCAGAAGTTTGTTCAAGATTGTCGCTGTCCATAGAGCCACTTCTTTGCTGGCCCTCACGTTGATTACTAGTCTGCTGATTCTCTTTTCCCTGACCCTGGTTTCTTTGATCTTTTTGATCTCTACCCAGATCTCTTGTGTTGTCTGCCATGATATAAAATTTAAAGTTTACAGAACCAGGTAATTTTTTCATTAACTATTATTTATAAAATTCAGGTATCCGTTATCGTTATATCTGAACGCTATTAATAATAGTTATTTATGGTTGCAATCGTGATTAAAAAATTACCAGTTTCCAAATTATTATAACAAGCTTATTCTTTTAAATCTTATGCCATCCTATTTGTTCTGCTTAAAAATATCAGCTTACCCGTATGAGCACTGTTAAGTTTGAGGAATGAATTCAACATTTTGAAAATCAAATAATAATGATTTATTATACAGCACAAAAAATCCAGTTAATTAAGTTGTTCCGGGCTTAATTGCTTAATGTGTTTACAGTTACCCAAATTTAATGTTGGGAAAAAACTGCCCTTTCAAACATTATCTTTGCCATCCTAAGAAATAAAATATGACGATTTCATACAATTGGCTGAGCGAATATTTACCAGTAAAAATAGAAGTTGAAAGGTTAAGTAAAATATTAACCTCCATCGGACTTGAAGTTGAAAGCCTTGAAAAATATGAAGAATTCAGGGGTGGATTAAAAGGTTTGATCATTGGAGAAGTGCTTGAAACAAAATCTCATCCCAATGCAGATAAATTAACATTGACCAAAGTAAATACCGGCGGCACTGAACCTTTGCAGATTGTTTGCGGTGCCCCGAATGTTGCTGCCGGGCAAAAAGTTGTTGTGGCCCCGGTTGGCACGACCATCTTCCCAGTGCAAGGTGATCCAATCACCATGAAGGTTGCGAAAATCAGGGGTGAAGAAAGTTTTGGAATGATTTGCGCAGAAGATGAAATAGGAATGGGTGATTCGCATGAAGGCATTTTGGTATTACCTGCAGATGCAAAACCTGGTACTCCTGCACCAGACTACTTTAGTCCCTACGAAGATTGGATATTTGAGATTGGCATTACACCAAACCGTATGGATGCAATGAGTCATTTGGGCGTAGCGAGGGATGTTTGTGCCTATCTGAGTTTTCATGAAAAAAGAGAATACAAAGTAAAGTGGCCCTATAAAAACAATTTTAAACCTGATAATACAACTAAAACATTTACAGTTACAATAGAAAACAATGATGCCTGTGCCAGGTACAGCGGAATCAGTATAAATAATGTAAAAATCGGCGCATCTCCCGCCTGGTTGCAACAACGATTAAAATCAATTGGGATCAGGCCATTGAACAATATTGTTGATATTACCAATTTTATTCAGCATGAAACGGGACAACCCTTACATGCTTTTGATGCGGATAAAATAACAGGCGATAAGGTAATTGTAAAAAATCTCCCGGAAGGGACAACTTTCATTACCCTGGATGAAAAAGAAAGAAAACTTTCTGGTAATGACCTGATGATCTGCAATAGCCAGGAACCGATGTGTATTGCCGGTGTTTTTGGTGGTTTGCATTCAGGTGTTACTGAAACCACTAAAAATATTTTTATTGAAAGTGCCTTTTTTAACCCGGTTTCCATTCGCAGAACTTCATTCAGGCATTCACTTCGTACAGATGCGGCTACCCGTTTTGAAAAAGGGATTGATATTTCAAATACGGTCAACGTTTTAAAAAGAGCTGCATTGCTGGTAAAAGAAATTGCCGGTGGGGAAATTTCTTCTGCAATTATTGACGTTTATCCAAAACCAATTCCTAAAACAGAGATAGGATTAAAATATCATTACCTGAAAAAACTAAGTGGTAAAAGTTACCACCCGGATGCGGTTAAAAATATTTTGCATAGCCTTGGTTTCGACATCATAAAAGAAAGAATTGATGAAATATGGGTAGCAGCCCCTTATCATAAACCAGATATAACTTTACCGGCAGATCTGGTTGAAGAAATTTTAAGGATTGATGGATTAGATAATGTAGATATTGATGGGCAGGTCACCATTACGCCTTCGCTTGAAGAAAATTATATAACTGAAAAGTTCAGGGAAAAAGTTTCTGATTATTTAGCTGGTTCCGGTTTTCACCAGGTTATAACAAATTCGATAACTAACTCGGCCTATTATACAGCAGAACAACTATCAGTTTCCGTTAAAATGTTGAATAACTTAAGTGAAGAACTGAATGTTATGCGGTTAACTTTATTGGAAACAGCACTGGAAACAGTAGCATATAATTTAAACCGGAAAAATGAAAACCTGCTGCTTTTTGAATTTGGTAAAACTTATTCAACCGAATCTACCGGGAAGTATAAAGAAACAGAACACCTGTTATTAATGTGTACAGGTTTCCTGCATAGTTCAGATTGGCGTCAGAAACAAACTCCTGCAGATTTTTATTTCTTAAAAGGTATGTCTGAAAAAATTATGCAAATGACCGGCGCCAGGATAGATCATTTTGAAACGCATGAATCTGACCAGGGACCAGTTTTAAAGGGATTAATTAACAGGCAGGAAGTGCTGCGGCTTGGTAATGTTGCAAAGATTAAACTGGCCCGGTTTGAAATAAAACAGCCTGTGGTTTACCTGGATATTAACTGGGACCTGTTGATGGAACATGTTAAAGACCAAAAAATAAAATACAGGGAGATATCCCGTTTCCCGGCCATGCAGCGGGACCTGGCAATGATAGTAAATTCAGGCCTGCCTTTTGCGCATATTGAGAACAGTATCAAAAAACTTCGTTTATCCAAACTACAATCATTTCATTTGTTTGATGTTTTTGAAAATGAAAAAATAGGTGCAGGTAAGAAATCGCTTGCTGTCAATTTTACATTTATTGATGAAGAAAAAACATTGACGGATAAGGAAATAGATGGTTGGATGAATAAATTAATCAGCACTTTGGAAAAAGAGGTTTCTGCCGAGATCAGGAAATAAGTTTCTTATCCTAAATTGCCTAACATGTCTGCACTTGAAACTCAAATAAAGAATATTCAAAATAAAATTCAGCAGCTAATAAAGCAATACGCAGGATTAAAAAAGGATAATGCCCGGTTACAAATTGAAAAGGAAGCATTGCAACAAAAGGTGGCGGGTTACCAGGCAAGTATTGAACAGTTACAACAACAGGTAGAGGTATTAAAAATCAGCAGCGGAAATTGGGATGATAAGGATAAAAAAGACTTTGAAAAAAGAATTGCAGGATATATTAAGGAGGTGGATAAATGTATAAACCTGCTCAGTCGTTGATTATACTCTTTTAACCATTCTTAATCTCATTTCCTCGCCATTCTGTTTTAGCTCTAGAGTATAAACTCCATATGGAAGGCTACTTAGTCCTTTCCACACAAACTCATCTTTTTCGAATGGAGGCCTGGTTTCCATTTGGCTGCAGATGCTGCCATGCTCATCAATTAATTGGGCTGAAAATTGAGAACTGCAGTTCTGTAATTCAAATTTTACCGTGTCGATAAATACAGGGGATTTAACTTTGGCAAAGATCATAATACAAGCATTTTGGCGTTTTCATAGATAATTGGACTAAAAAAATACTCATAGTATCTGAAAAAAGCAAATAATGGAGACATTAATTCCAATAACCATAGTCATTGGCGATCGAAATTATCGAATTAAGGTAGAGCCAAAAGATGAAGAGGTTGTACGTAAAACGGTAAAGACGATTAATGAAAAGATTGTAGAATTCAAAACCATGTTTGTTGGGAAAGACATGCAGGATTATGTTTCTATGGTGCTGATCTGGTATGCTACAGAACTGACCGGTAAAGAAGCGCCTCTCCTGGAAACCGCTCAACTATCTGATAAACTGACAGCAATTGAAAAACTGATCAATGAGCAATTAGATGATCAATGATTTCTAAACTATCTAACTACCCAACCATTTAAGAAACATTATCATATAACTGCCTTTTCCTATCTTCGCAAACTCCCGCAGACTTATTGTCAGAGGAACCGATAAACATCAGGAAATGCTTACTTTAAAACAACAAATTCATGGACCCAATCATAATTTATATCATCATTGGCCTTGTATGCCTGGTTATAGGCATCATAGCCGGCAAACTCATTTTTGCCCAAAATAATCGCCGTATCATTGAAGAGGCTGAATTTCAATCCAAAAAAATTATTGAAGACGCTAAATCCAATGCAGAGAATTTAAAAAAAGAAAAACTACTTGAAGCCAAAGAAAGATTCGTTCAATTAAAATCAGAACATGACAAAGAAGTATTTGAACGCAATCGCAAAATTGGAGAAGGTGAAAACAGGATCCGCCAGAAAGAACAAGGATTAAATCAAAAAACGGAACAACTGGACCGCCAATTGAAGGAAAATGACGCGATCAAAACAAACCTGAACCGCCAGATTGAAGTTGTTAATCTCAAAAGAACTGAATTAGAAAAACACCAGGAAGAACATATTCGGCGCCTGGAAAAAATTGCCGGACTTACAGCAGATGAAGCCAAAGCTCAACTTATAGAAAGTTTGAAGCAGGAGGCTCATACCCGGGCTATCGCCATTCAACAGGAGATTGTGGATGAAGCCAAACTAAAAGCTAATAAGGAAGCCCGTAAAATCATCATACAAACCATTCAAAGAACTGCGGCTGAACAGGCTATTGAAAATTCCATTACAGTCTTTAACCTGGAAAGTGATGAAATTAAAGGCCAGATTATTGGACGTGAAGGTCGAAATATCCGCGCCATTGAGGCAGCAACCGGTGTTGATCTTATTGTAGATGATACCCCTGAAGCTATTATTTTATCATCTTTTGATCCGCTGCGACGTGAAATTGCCCGTTTAAGTTTACAAAGACTGGTTACCGATGGTCGTATTCATCCAGCACGTATTGAAGAGGTTGTTGAAAAAACCAAAAGGCAAATTGAAGAGCAGATCATGGAAATTGGCGAGAGAACGGTGATTGAATTAGGTATTCATGGTTTACATAAAGAATTGGTTCGTTTAGTGGGTAAGATGCGGTTCCGTTCTTCTTACGGCCAAAACCTGTTGATGCACAGTCGCGAAGTAGCTAATCTTTGTGGTATTATGGCTTCTGAACTGGGGATGAATCCCAAATTAGCTAAACGTGCGGGTTTATTACACGATATCGGTAAAGTACCGGATGAAGAAACTGAATTAAGTCATGCCCTTTTAGGAGCCAAGCTTACAGAGAAATATGGTGAAAATCCAGCGGTTGTAAACGCTGTTGGCGCTCACCATGATGAAATGGAAATGCAGTATGTCATATCACCTATCGTCCAGGCTTGTGATGCCATCAGCGGTGCTAGACCGGGCGCCCGGAGAGAGATTATGCAGCAATACCTGCAAAGAATTAAGGAATTGGAAAACATCGCTTTAGCATACCAAGGTGTAGAAAAAGCTTATGCAATCCAGGCTGGGCGTGAATTAAGGGTGATTGTAGAAGCCGATAAAGTTTCCGATGTGGATTCTGATAAGCTTTCATTTGAAATAGCACAAAAGATCCAAAATGAAATGACTTACCCGGGCCAGATTAAGATTACCGTTATACGGGAAAAAAGAGCAGTGAATATTGCCCGGTAAATCAACCGGGTTTTTAAAAATAATCAAACGACAAGAGGTTTTTAAAATATTTCTATTACCTTTGCCGTCCTTAAAATTCAGAGTAATGGATGCAGTAGCTTTTGTACACGAACAGCTTACCGGAATAAAATCTTTCCCTAAGTTTAAAGCAGGTGATAATATCACTGTAAATTATAAAATTGTAGAAGGAAATAAAGAAAGGATTCAGCCTTTTAAAGGTGATGTGATCAAGCGCCAGGGAACCAGCGGTACCGCCACTTTTACGGTACGTAAAATTTCAGATGGCGTTGGTGTTGAAAGGACGTTTGTATTAGCCTCTCCCAATATTGATTCTATCGTATTGCATAAGTCAGGCAGGGTACGTCGTGCTAAACTGTTTTATCTGCGTGAATTAAGTGGTAAAAGTGCCCGTATCAAAGAAAAGAAGCATGTTAAAGCGGCTAAACCAGCAAAGGCTTCAAAAGCAAAATTGGCCGAAGCAAAATAAACTAATTGATAACAGACTCTTAAAAAATGGAAGCTACATTTGCTTTCATTTTTTTTTGTTTAAATTGTTGGAATTGAAGGTGTACTTTTGTTTATCAATTAATTAAAAAACACAATCTTCCTAACAAATAGGCTGCTTGGTAAAATTAAAATACCTTTATTTTATTTATTAATCTAATGTTATGCTTTTATTTATAGGCCCTTTAGGCACCACAGAAATTATAGTTATTGTTCTTATTATTCTTTTATTATTTGGTGGTAAAAAAATTCCTGAATTAATGCGCGGACTGGGTAAAGGAATCAGGGAATTCAACGATGCAAAAAGTAATGTGAAAAAAGAAATTGAAGAAGGTATAAATGAGAAAGAAAGAATGAATAATACATCTTCAGCACAAACTTCTCAAACTACACAACCTACTGCACAACAATAATTGCAGCAGGTTTTTTACAATTTCTTCATCATAAAGCCCACTGCTTTTGTTCGAGTTTTCTTCCATTGAGCATTATCATACTCAAATAAAGGAAGGCAGGCTGACCTGTATGCAGGTAGTAAAACATTACCTGCAAAGAATAGAGGAATATTCCCGCCTCAATGCTTTTGTACATGTATATGAAAAGGAAGCCCTTGAAAAGGCGTCTTTGCTTGATGAAAAATTCAAACAAAACTTACCTACAGGGAAACTGGCTGGTGTCATCATCAGTATCAAAGACGTGATCGCATATAAAGATCACCCCCTTACCTCTTCATCAAAAATACTGGAAGGTTTTACATCCCTTTATTCTTCTACCGCAGTTGAAAGATTATTAGCTGAAGATGCTATTATCATTGGATCTACCAATTGCGATGAATTTGGCATGGGCTCAGCTAACGAAAATTCCTTTTATGGTGCCGCAAAAAATTATTTGGATGAACAAAGAACGCCGGGAGGATCATCTGGTGGTTCTGCCGTATCAGTCCAGGCTGGCTTATGTATGGTTTCCTTAGGTAGCGATACAGGGGGTTCTGTAAGGCAACCAGCCGATCATTGCGGGGTTGTTGGCTTTAAACCTGGTTATGGACGAATATCCAGGTATGGTCTTATTGCTTATGCATCTTCTTTTGACCAGATCGGGATAATTGCAAATACAATTGCGGATGTAGCCCTTGTGCTGGAAACAATTGCCGGTGCAGATGAATTTGATAGTACAGTTACTAAACATCCTGTTCCTCCATATACCCAGGAATTAAAAACAGTTTCCGCTGAAAAATTAAGGATTGCCTATTTTCCCCAGGCACTGGATCACCCATCGCTTGATATGGAAATCAGTAAGTCTGTTAAGGAACTTTTAAGCCAATTACAAAAAGAAGGTAATTATGTAGAACCGGTAAATTTTGATATGCTCGATTTTGCTGTTCCTGCTTATTATGTTCTGACAACCGCAGAAGCATCCTCTAATCTTTCGAGGTATGATGGTGTAAGATTTGGGTATTCATCAAACCATTCAAATGTTGAATTAACAGACTTTTATAAAGCAACAAGATCAGCCGGATTTGGCCGCGAAGTGAAGCGAAGAATCATGTTAGGCACCTTTGTATTAAGTACCGGATATTATGATGCATATTTCACCAAAGCTCAACAAATCAGAAGGCTATTTACTGACCAGATGAACCTGGTTTTCAGGGATTTTGACTTTATAATTTTACCTACTGTACCACATACAGCTTCATTAACAGGAGAAGCTAAAAAGGATCCGATTGCTGTATATCTTGCCGATATTTATACCGTTATTGCAAACCTTACAGGAATCCCTGCCATCTCCATTCCCCTTTTCAGGCATACGAAATCACTTCCATTTGGCGTTCAGATTATGGCAAACCGGTTAAATGAATTACCTTTGCTCCGGTTTTCAAATCAGCTTTTGCTTAAATATGATGCTGAACCAACGTTAACCCGATAGAATAACCCACCAAACTGACATTAATTGTGAACTTTAAAATTAAGTATGGTAAAAAAATTATTCCTGTCGTTAACATGCGGCTTTTTCGTTTTTTCTTTAGCAAGTGCTAAAGAAATTCCCCAAAATCCTCAACAAACTGGTCCAAATGTTTCTACACAGTTTGTAACTGACAGTAGTATTGTAAATGATTCTATAGTTGCTGGGGTAAAAAATCTGGATAAATCAAATTCTGCA
Organism: uncultured Chitinophagaceae bacterium; assembly: GCA_946885335.1. Next base: position 3,634 of record CAMPGG010000021.1, on the reverse strand, counting down.
GTTTTAAAAGATCCTAAAAAAGATTTTAAGGATATGATGGCATATACGTCAACTGATGGTGCTGAATATGATTTAAATCCAAGAATTGAAAGTTTTGTAGAAGATTACTCCAATAAGAATGCTTCCAACTTAGAAAAGATGAAAGATTGGGGTCGTCCATATTTTAATATGATGGATGAAATTTTTACAAAACATGGTCTTCCTTTAGAATTAAAGTATTTATCTGTTATTGAATCAAAGCTTAAATCAAACGCTGTTTCATGGGCAGGTGCAGTAGGACCATGGCAGTTTATGGCAGCTACCGCCCGTGGACTTGGATTAAAAGTTAACAAGTATAAAGATGAGCGTCGTGATTATTATAAAAGTACCAATGCTGCGGCTCGCTACCTGAAGCAACTATATGGTATGTATGGTGATTGGTTACTTGTAATAGCAGCTTATAATTGTGGTCCGGGTGGCGTAAACAATGCCATTAGGAAGTCAGGTAGTAAAGATTTTTATAAACTGCAATATAATTTACCAACCGAAACTCGTAATCATGTTAAGAAGTTCATTGCCACGCATCATATTATGGAAGGTGACGGAGGTTTAACAACTTTGACTAAATATGAATTGAAAGACCGCGAATTTAATCCCGGCATTGTTACAACTGATGAAAACCTGGTTGCCAAGATCAAGGAAGTTCCAGGCACCAAAAAATTAACTATCAGTGGTAAATACAATTCAATGATCATTGCAAAACAAATTGCTTTTGATATTGCTGAATTCAATAAACTGAATCCAAATTTTGACCAGGTAATGGCTAATGCCGGTAATTATGATCTGCGTTTACCGGTTGAAAAAATGGACCAGTTCCTGGCCAACAAATACATTATTCTTAATGAATCTTTACAGTTATTACTTAATGCCGCTAATAACTCAAAAATTGAAGAAACGGGTAAAACCAGCCAGGCTTTAAGAAAATCGTAAAAAATAATTGAATATCATTTTGAAAGTGTTGTCATTTAAGACAGCACTTTTTTTATGGCTTCAGCTTTGAGCAAACATTCCTGCCATTCCTGTTCAGGATCGCTTAAATAAGTGATAGCGGAACCCACCTGGTAAGAAAGATATTTTTTTGTTGCATTATACATTATGCTGCGAATTACAACATTAAAATCAAAATCTTTTTCGGGAGAGATATATCCAACAGCCCCTGAAAAAATTCCTCTCCGGCTTTTTTCATATTGCTCAATCAATTCCATTACCCTTTTCTTGGGTGCTCCTGTCATTGAACCCATCGGGAATGTTGCCTTAATAATATCTGTAAATAAAATATCTTTTTTTAATATGCCTTCCACTGTGGAGATCATTTGGTGTACCTGCGGAAACGAATAAATACCAAATAATTCACTGACTTTGACAGTGCCTTCTTCGCAAACTTTTGAAAGATCATTCCGGACCAGGTCAACTACCATTACGTTTTCTGCCTTATCCTTTTCACTATTAATTAATTGTTGCCTGCTGGCTTCATCCATTTCTTTATTTGATAATACCCGGCCGGAAGTACCTTTTATGGGTTGAGATAACAATTGATTGCCTGTTCGCTTAATAAATCTCTCCGGGCTTGCACATAATAAATATTTTTCATTCAGCTTATAAAATGCTGAAAACGGGTTGGGCGATAAATCACTTAACTTTTTATAAATGTTCGCCGGGTCAATAGTTGCATTTTCAGCAAAATATTCAATACAATAATTGATCTCATAACAATCACCCCTAAGGATATGCGCTTTTAATTGATTGATTGTTTGGATATAGTCTTGCTCTGTTATGCGACTTTTGAAATCAACTGATGCTGTTTGTTCCTGGCTGAAAATATTTTCAGCAAGAATTTCCTTATAAACAGTCTCAGGATCATCAGATTCAATTTCTAAAAGTTTTTCATTCAACCGGATAACCACTTTGGGTTTAAAAAAGAATATATCCGGAAATCCTATTTGATCCGGATGATCAGAAGAGAGTTCTTCAATTTCATTTTTAAGATCATAACTAAAATGACCAAATAACCAGCCATCCTGTTTATTTAAAAATTGCTGGAAAGATGCGAGACCGGGCACTTCATCACTGGAAAAGGATTGCCGGCAACCTGCGGCCAATAAACATTCCGTAACATTTGGCTGAACCTGGTATTGATGATTATCTAAAAAACAAAAAATGCTAAACCGGTTTGTCCAGTTCAGCATCTTATTTTTTAACTCCTGAAAATTATCAACTTTATATTGGCATTTGTTGCCAGAAGGAATGGTCAATTTATTAGGATGGGTTTTTAAAAATCATCATCCTCATCATCAAAACCTGCATCACTATCATTGAAAATGTCTTTGAACTCATCATCAATTTTAAAATCTTCATCTTCATCAACGGCAGCAGGTTTTTTTCCTGGCGATTTCTTTCCTTTGGATTTTGGCAGATCAAATTCTTCAAAATCGGGATCCCATTCTTCTTCCTCTTCAACTTTTTCCCAATCATCTGCTACATCCTCATCTGCATCATCATCGTCATCGTCATCTTTCGATTTTGAAGCTGTTGTTTTTCCTTTGGCAGATTTTTTTGCTTTGGGTGTATCAAAATCCAACTCATCATCTTCCAAATCATCATCTTCATCTGCTTTGGCAGATTTTGTTGGTTTCTTATCAACCTTTGATGGTACGGCCTTTCCCCCGGCAAGGGTCTTTTTTTCTTTAGTAGGTTTTGTGCTCATAACAACCAGGATTAGTGTTGTAAAATTTCAGCGAAGTTTTTAATTGTCCAAATTTTTTATTGAATTATTTTTTGCACAACCATTTTAGTATACAGGAACAATCTGGTCTCTTCCGGGACCATTGGAAATATAGTGAATATCTACGCCTGTTTCTTTGTTTATAAATTCTACATATGTTTTCATTTTATCAGGCAACCCGGAAAATGAGTTAATAGATGAAGTATCCTGGTTCCAGCCGGGGAAAGCGGAAAGTACAGGTTCAATTTTTAAACGGGACATCTGGAATGGAACTTCTGTCGTTTGCTTTCCATCAACATTATAAGCCGTACAAATTTTAAGCTCCCCGAATGCATCCAGCACATCAGCCTTGGTCATGATCAGTTTGGTAACTCCATTGATCATACAGGCATATTTCAAAGCTACCAGGTCAATCCATCCACATCTCCTGGGCCTGCCGGTTGTTGCACCAAATTCGTTTCCAACAGAACGCAATTTTTCTCCTGTTTCATCATCAAGTTCAGTAGGAAACGGACCACTCCCTACTCTTGTACAATATGCTTTGGTTACACCAATTACTTCCCGGATCTTTTGCGGAGCAATCCCTAAACCATTACACACGGCGGCTGAAATGGTGTTTGAAGAAGTAACAAATGGGAAAGTTCCAAAATCAACATCAAGCATACTTCCCTGTGCGCCTTCAGCTAATATTTTTTTACCCTCATTGATTTGCTGGTTGATGAAGTATTCACCATTAACAATATTGAGCGTTTTTAAAAATTCCACGGCTTCGAAAAACTCCTCTTCCCATTCGTGGATATCCTCGTTAAAAGAATGGCTATCTAAAATACGCTGGTGTTTTAAACGCAGTTTAATGTAATTGGTAATAAAACT
>CAMPGG010000020.1 GCA_946885335.1 uncultured Chitinophagaceae bacterium | reverse complement strand
GAATGATGAGGTGAATACATTTGAATGGGTGATTGATACATTAATGGAGATCTGCGGCCATAGCCACGAACAAGCCGAACAATGTGCCTATATTATACATTTTAGCGGGAAATATGGCGTAAAACAGGGCAGTTACGACGAATTGAAACCCATGTGCGATGCCATCACGGACCGGGGCATCGGCGCTACCGTGGAAGTAATTGCATAATCATTCTCCTATTTTGATTTAAATTCCCGCATGCCCTTATTTGCGCTAAACCATGAATATATTTTTCCGCAGGTTCACCTGGCAGATGCAGATGGTTTATTAGCTATTGGTGGAGACCTGGAACAGGAAAGATTATTATTGGCCTACCGCCATGGCATATTTCCCTGGTACAGCGAACCACCGGTATTGTGGTGGAGTCCTGATCCAAGATTGGTTTTATTCCCCAATGAACTGATCGTTAGTAAAAGCATGCAAAAATGTATGCGAAAGAATATTTTCCATTTTACAATGAATAAGGCATTTGAAAAAGTTATTCATGCCTGCAAAACAGTTTACAGACCAACACAACAAGGCACCTGGATCACGGATGAACTGGAAGCTGCATTTGTAAAACTTCACGCAAATGGTTATGCGCAAAGCGGAGAAGCCTGGTTTAACAATGAATTGGTGGGTGGAATTTATGGATTGCGCATTGGAAATATATTTTTTGCTGAAAGCATGTTCAGCAAACAAACAAATGCTTCCAAATTCGCTTTAATCAATTTTGTACAACAACTGCAAAAAGATGGTGTTGTATTAATTGATTGCCAGGTCTATTCATCGCACCTGGTCAGCTTAGGTGGCAGGGAGATCAGCAGACCAGATTTTACAAAATTCCTGGATAAACATTGTTGACACTTTATTTTATAAAGGAAGTACAATGATAAAATCAGCACCCTTGCCAGGTTCTGATTCTGCCCAGATTAAACCATTGTGATTTTGCACAATCTTTTTGCACAAACCTAAACCAATGCCGGTGCCTTCGTATTCTGCTTTTCCGTGCAGTCTTGTAAATAACCTGAAAATTTGCTGTGCGTATTGCTGTTCAAAACCAATTCCGTTATCAGAAAAAATGATTTTAATATACTGATCCTGTGGATCAGGAATATTCAAATCGGCAACTTCATGGTCAGAAAGTATTTTATAATCAATTTTTATTTTCAAAGATTCACCCGGTTTAGAAAATTTGAGTGAATTGCTGAAAAGATTGGAAAAGAGCTGGTTCATCTGGGATGGAACCGCTTTGATTATGGGCAATGAACTTGATTCAATTATTGCATCCTTTTGCTGAATGCTCAATTCCAGGTCAGCTTTTATTTCTTCAATGATCGCATTTAAATCGGTTGATTCAAATATTTGCTCTTCTCTTGTTTGATGAGAATAATAAAGCAGATCATCAATGATATTTTTCATCCTGTCGACGGAAGAAGCGATTTTATTCAGGTAATTTTTTCCGCGATCATCCAATTGCTCCGCATTGTTATGCAACAGGAATGAACTGAATGTATGCACTTTTCGCAAAGGCTCCTGCATGTCGTGCGAAGCTGCATAAGTAAATTGCTCCAGTTCTTTATTGATATTGGCAAGGTCTTCATTAGCTTTTTTCAACTCCTCTGTTCTTTCTTCAACCCTGGCCTGTAATAATGCTTCACTTTCTTCTATTTTCCGACGGGCAATTACCTGGTCAGTAACTTCGATAGCCACTGCCATGATACCTGAAACTTCATCATCTCCTTCTTTAAAAGCTTCATAAACAAAATCTAAATAAACTGTTTCAATACTATTTTTGCGAGGCAGGGAAACAGGAATTTCATGCGCTATAAATGTTTTTCCTGTATTATAAACCTCATTTAATAAATCCTCCAATCCTTGCCCCTTTGCTTCTGGCAACCCTTTAAAAATAGGTTTCCCGTGAATTTCTTCCTTGCTTTTTCCCCAGATTTCATACATGCGTTCATTGGCTATCTCCACAACATGATCAACACCTTTTAAAATACACATGGCAACGGGAGCCTGGAGTATCACGTTACGAAGGTTTTGTTCACTTTCTTCCATCTTCTTATTTGCCATGTGCAGATCTGATACATCAGCAGCTGTATTCATTACGCCATATACATTTCCATCCCCATCAAATACCGGTGTAAAACTATAATTGAAATAGTAAGGCTGAAGTTTACCATCAACTACCAAATCCACTCGTTGATCTTTGGCATGAAAAGGAACACCTGTATTATAAACATGCTGAACCTGGTTAAAAATTTCCTGGTTCTCCAGTTCTGGTAAAACGTCGGTATATAATTTTCCAATCACATCATTTCCTTTGCCCCATGCATCCATGATGGATTGGTTTGCGAATTGTATCAGCATTTCTTTACCGGTATACACACTTATGGGGAATGGTGCACTTTCTATAAAAGATCTGAGACGTTGCTCACTTTCTTCAATCTTTTTTCTTGATTTTACCTGATCTGTTACATCATGGCACAATGCAATTACACCTGTAATGTCCCCATCTCCTTCCTTATACGGCTGAAATATAATATCCAGGCAACCCTCAATTTTCTTTCCATTTGCTTCAACAGTATATGGGTGCCCATTAAAACTAACCGATTTCCCATTTAATAAAACATCTTCCAATAAGGGACGATATTCATCCTCTGCCTCGGGTACAATATCAAATAAAGATTTACCGATTAATTCTCCCGGTGTACGATCAATTAATTTGCCATAGGCATTGTTTACTAATTCCACCAGCATTTCCTTACCACTTAAAACAATAATTCCTACTGGCGCCTCCCGAATCAGGTTTTGAAAACGGGCTTCCGAAATTTTTAATCCTTTAACCGTTTGTACATTCTTTGTTGTTTCATGACAGACAACCAAAACACCCCCGACTTTTCCGGCTTCATCATTTACGGGGTTATAACTGAACGTCCAATAAACATCTTCCAATCGTCCATTTCGAAAAATAGGTATTAGCTGATCTTCGCTCCAGGTTGCATCACCGCCTGAAAGCACCTGGTCAATTAATGGTTTGATTGTTGGCCATATTTCGGGCCAGCATTCTTCACCTCTTTGTCCTAAAGCTGTTGGATGTTTTCCATTTTCACCTAAACTTGGCCGGTAGGCATCGTTGTAAAATTGTACCAGCTCATTACCCCACCATAAAAACATGGGGAAACGTGCATTTAATAAAATATTTAATGCTGTGCGCAAGCTTTGTGGCCAGGTTTCGGGGCTGCCCACTGCTGTAGTTTCCCAGGGAAAATTCCTGGTAAGCTCTCCCATTTCACCGCCGCCCTGTAAAAATGAAAATGACTTTTTCAATGACAAATTTTCTATAGACAATTGTATTAATTTAATTTTTTTAGTGCAATCCCGTTCCCGGCCAGGCAAACGATGATTTAAAACCTTTAATAATTGTACATACCTGCTCATTAAAATTTCATACCCTAAAACTTTGAGTTTATATATTGGGGTAACATGTGGCACCAGGTTGGCCAGTCATGTTTCCACTCGGCGCCCCAAACATCCAATTCATACCAAATACCTTTATCGTATAATATTTTTGCAAAACGCTTACTGCCGTCAGGATCTTCATAATCCCCGCTCCCCGTAAATATATGTATGTGCGAACTTTTGCGGATCTGTTCTAAAATACCATGATCTGCCAGGTTAGGCATAAAATGTTGTGGACTATTAAAATAAACATCCTCATCATAATAACCTTTGGTATACTCTGTCAGATCATATACACCACTCATGCCAATAACTCCATTCAGCAAATCGGGACGTTTTAAAAACAGGTTCATGCTATGCAATGCGCCAAATGATGCACCTGCAATAATAATCGGGGTTTCCTGGCTGGTATGTGTTTTTATAAAGGGTACAACTTCATTATAAACATAATCATTGAATTGTTTATGACGGATGATCTTGTGGCGAGGATCCATATGATTATTTAACCAACTTTCATTATTGATACTGTTGATGGAAAAAACTTTTATTTTACCGGCGTTTATATACGGGGCCAGGGAATCGATCAATTGAAATCTTTCATACTCCAGATAATCAGCAGAAGCTGTTGGCACTAACAATAATGCAAATCCATAGTTACCGTATACAGCCATGGGCATTTCTTTATTAAGCGAAGGGCTGTACCAACCGGTTAAATTTCGATGCATATTTTTGTATTTGTGCCTAAAATATTACAAAAAAAATTACCAGCGGGTATTTTATATGGTGGCAAGTTCTATCCGCTACCTTTGTAAGAAGAACAGGTTATAAATATTTAAATAAAAAACTATAGGTGAATCCAAAAGATAAGATTGTTTTGCCCCCAAATTTTATTCTTCCTTCTCAACAGCTTGGCCAGTTAGATGAAAAAGTTGCTAAGGAATACTTGCATTTTTTAGTAAAAAACATGCATGATGCGTTTATCATCATCGATAAAAATCTTTCCATTATTTTGATGAATGATATGGCCATCACAATGGCCAGGGATTTTTTAAATCTGCCTATCCAAATTGGTATGTCTATTTTGGACCTTGCTTCTCCTGAACGTTATGAAACGCTAAAAATACTTTATCAATCCGTTTTTAAGGGGTCTTCGTTTGAGACGGAGTCCAATTTTAAAGTTTCAGGAAAGGATAAATTTTACCTGAATAATTTCACACCAATCTATAACCAGGAAAATGATATAGTAGCTGCGCTGGTTGTATCTATAAATATTACTGAAAAAAAATTAGCGGAAGACCGCATAAAAAAATCTGAAGAAAAATACCGGCTGCTCTTTAGCAGTAACCCATTGCCTGCCTGGATCTTTGATGTAGAAACACTTCATTTCCTGGAGGTAAATAAAGCCGCCATTAGTTTTTATGGATATTCAAGAGAGGAATTTCTTACCATGAAAATAACGGATATCAGGCCGGCAGCCGATATCCCAGCTTTGTATGCAGACATTGAGCGCAGGTCAGATGATACATATAATGAAAGACAAATATGGCGGCATATTAAAAAAAACGGGGAACTGGTTCATGTTGAAATTTATTCTGACAGAATTACCTATGAAAAACGGCCAGCAAGCCTGGTAATGGTAAATGATGTAACCCAAAAAGTAGAATCTGAAATTGAACTTATTAAAAGCAATGAACGGTTCTTATTGGCCAGTAAAGCAACCTCGGATGCAATCTGGGATTGGGATATGGAAAAAGATGAGATCAAGTGGGGCGAAGGACTATTTACTTTATTTGGATATTATGGAAAAGACCTTAGCTCCGATTTTATGTTTCAGCATATTCATGATGAAGACAGGGAATTTGTCAAAAAGAGCCTCGAAGAATCCATCGATAACCAGGAAGTAACCATTTGGAGAAATGAATACCGTTTATTACATGCGCGGGGTGATTACCGTTATGTTTTAGATAACCGTTTTATTGTCCGCAACAAGGACAAAAAAGCCATCCGGATGATCGGTGCCATGAAGGATATAACTGAATTGAAAGAAAAGGAACGTGACCTGCTTTTTCTGAATGAACGCTTCAACCTGGTAACAAAAGCAACTACCGATCTTATCTGGGACTGGAACCTGAAGACAGGAGAAGTTTACCGGGATACAACAAACCTTCAAAAAGTATACGGAGTTGCAGATAATGATGAGATCCATAATATTACAAAATGGATCAAACGAATTCACCCAAATGATCTTGAAAGAGTACAACAAACCATAGATAAAATCTTAAACAGTAAAGCAAAAGATACTTTTGAAATAGAGTACCGTTTTTTAAAAGATGACCAAAAATATACGCATGTGTATGACCGTGGTTATATTATGCGGGATGAAAACCAGGAACCTTACCGGATGATCGGTGCTGTGCAAAATATCAGTGAAAGAAAACGACTGGAAGAAAAATTATTGCAGGAAGAATTAAACAGCCAAAAAACAATCAGCCAGGCTATTATTGATACACAGGAAAAAGAACGATCCGAGATCAGTAAAGAGTTGCATGATAATGTAAACCAGGTATTGACAACTACTAAATTATATCTTGACCTTGCCGCTGCCAATAATGAATTAACACCCGAGCTGGTTTCAAAAAGTTCAAACAATATAATATATGTAATTAACGAGATCAGGCAGTTGTCCCGTTCATTAATTCTACCAAGTTTAGGTGACCTTGGTTTGCTTGATTCCATCAAAGACCTGGTTGAAGATATCAATGCTACCAATCGAATGGATGTTACTTTTATTGAATCTGGTGTGAATGAAAATGTGCTGGAAGAAAATCAGAAATTAATGCTTTTTCGTATTACCCAGGAAGGATTAAATAATATTCAAAAACATGCACAGGCAACATTGGCTACTGTACATATTATGCAGGACAAAAAGAAAATGCGGTTAATGATCCGGGATGATGGCAAAGGTTTTGATCCTAAAGAAATAAAGCCAGGTGCAGGCCTGAACAACATTCGAAATCGAGTATATTTGTTCAACGGCAATTTATATATTCACTCTTCGCCTGGAAAAGGATGTGAACTAATTATTGATATACCCATTCACAAAAAATAAGGAATAATTCTATGGAAAAAATAACAATATTGATAGCAGACGATCATACTTTGGTTCGGGAAACATGGAGTTTTATTTTAAATAATGATCCGCGTTTCCAGGTTGTAGCGGAATGCGGAAGCGGTGAAGAAGCCGTGGAACTTGCCCGGAACCTGCGACCTAATATCGTTATCATGGATATTAATTTACCAGGTATAAATGGTATTGAAGCTACCCAACAAATTCGCAAATTTTCTCCTGCATCAAAAATTTTAGGCGTTTCATTGCATACCCAGCCCACTTATGCAAGAAAGATGATGCAAAAAGGAGCTTCGGGTTATGTTACTAAAAATTCTTCCCGCGAAGAAATGTATAAGGCTATTGTAGAAATACACAACGGCAAAAAATACATTTGTGAAGAAATTAAAAACATACTTTCTGAACAGGTTATCAGTGGTGAAGAGCCCCAATCAGGTCTTAATTCATTGTCCCAGCGTGAAATTGAAATTATTACATTGATAAAAAATGGACACTCATCCAAAGAGATCGCGGAAAGCCTGAATATATCTGTAAAAACAGTTGAAGTTCACCGTTATAACATCCTGAAAAAGCTTAATTTAAAAAATGCAGCTTCCCTGGTAAATTTTATAAATAACAGCCAGTTGGACCTGGGATAAATCATACCATAATCAGGCAATTTTACAAGGCAGCCATGTTGCTGCCGATACATTATTTCCCTTAAAAAGAATTTAGATAAACACTTAGCGGATATTATAAACCAATGTATATACGTTATGCATACAGGTTTAAAAGTTAATTTCAAAAAGGATGTACCAGCATCATTGTTACCCTGTATTTAAATGAGTGAAAATATAATCAAAATTATAATTGTTGATGATCATGAAATGGTCAGGAAGACCTGGAAAATGATTTTACAACAGAATGAACAATTCAATATTGTTTGTGAATGTTCAGGTGGTAATGAAGCTATTGAAGCAGCACAAGCCTATAAGCCGGATATCATTTTAATGGATATCAATATGTCACCCATCAATGGATTTGAAGCAACACGAAAAATCACCGAACTGGTGCCTACCACAAAAATCATCGGTTTGTCCATAAATAATCAACCAACCTATGCCCGCAATATCATGCAGTTGGGTGCAAAAGGATTTGTTACCAAAAATTCTACCAGTGCCGAAATGGTAACCGCTATACAAACTGTTTATAATGGCGGCAATTTTGTTTGCGAAGAAATAAAAGTTGCTATGCAACAGGATAACAAATAAAGCCCTCCCACCTCAACACATATTTGCATAATTTTTCCTTTTGTTGATTAAAAGAAGATCCGCTTTGCTGTAAATAATTTCTCCTGGCCATCATGAACTCATCTTGGTGCAAAAAAATTATCTTTGCCGCCCCAAATAAGGGTTAAAAACATTGGCAACAAATGGAACTTACTAAAACTTTTGAACCAGCGGCTATAGAAGAAAAATGGACCAGTCACTGGAGACAGGAAAAATATTTCACTTCTCAACCTGATAATCGTCCGCCATTTACAGTGGTGATTCCTCCTCCCAATGTTACAGGCGTTTTACATATGGGTCATACATTGAATGAAACAGTGCAGGACATATTAGTAAGAAAAGCCAGGATGAGTGGATTTAATGCCTGCTGGGTTCCCGGTAGCGATCATGCATCTATTGCTACGGAAGCAAAAGTTGTACAAATGCTTGAAAAAGAAAAAGGCATAAAAAAAAAGGATCTTACCCGCGATGAGTTTATGAAACATGCCTATGAATGGAAAGATAAATATGGTGGGATTATTTATAATCAAATAGATAAACTTGGATGCAGTGTAGACTGGAACCGCGTAACATTTACCATGGATCCTGCTTATTACCAGGCTGTCATCAAGGTGTTTGTAGATCTGCATAAAAAAGGCCTTATTTACCGGGGTGCAAGAATGATTAATTGGGATCCTTCTGCAAAAACAGCATTGAGTGATGAGGAAGTGGAATACAAGGACCTGGAAGGAAAACTTTATTACGTTAACTATGAAATAGTTGATGCTAATGGGAAAAGTACCGGGGATGGAACCATCACCATTGCTACACAAAGACCCGAAACCATCATGGGCGATACGGCAGTTTGCGTAAACCCTGATGATGACCGTTATAGAAAGTTATCAGGCAAGTTTGTTTTAGTTCCACTGGTTAATCGGGTGTCGCCTATAATATTCGATGAATATGTAGATAAAGAGTTTGGCACAGGCGCATTAAAGGTTACACCTGCACATGATATCAATGATTACAATCTTGGACTAAAACATAACCTGCAGATCATTAATACGCTGAATGAAGATGGAACATTAAGCGCAGAAGCAGAAGTTTTTGTGGGTATGGATCGATTCAAAGCCCGAAAACTTGCCATTGAAAAATTAAGAGAAGATGGTTTATTAGTAAAAGAAGAAAGTTACACAACGCGGATAGGTTATTCTCAAAGAACCAACGCAGTTGTTGAACCCCGCATTTCAACCCAATGGTTTGTAAAAATGAAACCGTTGGCAGAACCTGCTTTAAAAGCGGTTATGGACGGAGATATTCGCATACACCCGGGTGATAAATTTTTTGCCACTTACAAGTATTGGCTGGAAAATGTAAAAGACTGGTGTATCAGCCGCCAGCTTTGGTGGGGACAACGCATTCCTGCCTGGTATGATGAGGATGGAAATGTTTATGTGGCTGAAAGTTTAGAACAGGTATATAACAATCACCCACAAACGATAAATAAAACATTAACGCAGGATGTTGATGTGCTGGACACCTGGTTTTCGTCCTGGTTATGGCCAATGGAAGTTTTTAAAGGCATATCTGACCCGGACAATGCTGACATCAAATATTATTACCCGGGTTCTGTATTGGTCACGGGCCAGGATATCATTTTCTTTTGGGTTGCAAGAATGATCATGGCGGGACTTGAATACAAACATGAAAAACCCTTTCATGATGTTTATTTTACCGGGATGGTCAGGGACAAGCAAGGCCGCAAAATGAGTAAACAATTGGGCAACTCACCAGACCTGTTGCAACTGATTGACAAATTCGGCGCCGATGCTGTTCGTTTTGGTATCATGATCTCCTCGCCTGCAGGCAACGATCTTTTATTTGATGAAAGCAGTTGCGACCAGGGACGCTTTTTCAATAATAAAATATGGAATGCGTTGAAGCTGGTTAAAATGTGGGAAGCTAACGGGATGTTCAACGCTGACAGAAGCAAGGAAGATTTTGATAAAGTTGATTTCCCGGTTAAATGGTTTGAAAACCGGTTGAATGAAGTACAGGCTGAAGTTGAAAACTTATACAAAGATTTTCGCTTGAGTGAAATTTTAAAAAAGATCTATTCGCTTATTTGGGATGATTTCTGTAGCTGGTATTTGGAATGGGTGAAACCGGGATTTCAACAACCCATCGATGCACATATTTATCTTAACACAATTTCCTTTTTTGAAAGATTGATGCAGTTACTACATCCTTTCATGCCGTTTATTACAGAAGAAATTTATCACCAGTTAAAAACAAGGGCAAAAGGTGATGATCTTACTGTCAGGCAATTTGAATCACCTGGAGAAACTGATACATCCATTTTGCAACAGGGAGAAATGTTGAAAAAACTGGTCACTGCCTTGCGGGATGCCAGGAATAAAAGCCAGTTAAAACCCAAAGAAACAATCCGCTTGTTTATCCAGCACAAGGATGGAAAAGAATATGCATTACTCCAGGATATTTTACAACGACAGGTAAACGCAGAAGAAATAACTTATGTGAATGAAACGGTTCCCGGTTCCATTTCGGTAGTCGTTGAAAAAGTCAAATTATTTATTCAAACTGATGCTAAAACGGATGAAGGCGGACAGCAGGAACAATTATTAAAAGACCTTGAATACCTCAAAGGATTTTTAGTTTCGGTTGAAAAAAAGCTAAGCAATGAGCGGTTTGTTCAAAATGCAAAACCGGAAGTTGTGGAAGCTGAAAGAAAAAAGAAAGCCGATGCCGAAGAAAAGATCCGGGCTATTGAAGACAGTCTGAAAAATTAATTTTGATAATCAGGATAGCTGTGTAGCAATCTTTATCGTGGAATAATATTCACTGGCAAAATAAACTCCCATTGATTAGGATTTCTTCCGGGAACTAATATGTCGTCATCCAATAAACGGCTATAGCGAACACCAAAGGATAATGGATATTCGTTCCACCATTTGGTGTCAAAATATATTTCTGCACCTGCACTCCTGTTATCAATTGAAAGTTTTTTATCTCTTGAGAATCCCCTGGTTAAATCAAAGAATAAATTTCCCCTCACCCTTTGTAAGTACAAAATACTGGCTATGCCTTTATCAGGATACAATAATGGAAAATGATAATTAACCGAAGTTCGCCACATGCGGCTGAAGTACGGCTCATTATATCCGCGGCTGTAAGCCATGCGGTTACTAAATAATTGTCTCAGTGTATCCCGCTGTTGAAAACCGCCAGACAGAACCAGGTTATGTACCTGGGAAAACCCCGGCAGGTATACGGAACCGTTAGTATAAAACTGGTAACCACTGATACTTGTAATTGCATGCCGATATTGGGCGGTTAGCGCATAACCAAGCCTGGGAAAAATATGTTGCCTGGCTTGTGGCACTTGCTGATTCCAGTTAATAAAATGTGCCAGGTAACTAAAATCATTTGCCCCCATGCCTTTAGAAAATCCTGTATTAAATTCATTTCTTAATGCGTAACTGCTGCCGATATTGAAAAACTTATAACTTCTACCACCGGTTGCATTTAACGGAATATTAAATCCAAAACGGGAATCTAACTGGTGAAACTGTCGCATATTACCACTTTCTTCCACTAACCGATCAAAGGTAAATTGCATGCCTGCACTTAGGTAAGGAAATAATCCGCCAAAAACAGTATTGAACCCCGCAGCATGATCTTTGTCGTTTTGATTATATTGATAATAGAG
Source organism: uncultured Chitinophagaceae bacterium (assembly GCA_946885335.1). The sequence continues at coordinate 9,603 of CAMPGG010000020.1, read as the reverse complement.
TTCTGTCTGTAAAGTATTCAAAACATTTTCACCAAAAATTGAAAAACTAAAAACAGGATCCTCATAATATGGGCGCCAGCTGTGAAAGTTAAATAAACCTGTTGATTTAGTATAAGGTTTTGCCTCAAACGATCTTTCAGGAACCTGTTGCAAAAAATTATTTAGTGAATCAGCAACGGGTAAAGACAATGGACTTGTAAAACTGTTTAAGTTCGTTTTATTTATTTCTTCCCATTCGGAAGGATTAATGTTTAATTGCTGTAACTGAAAACCTTCTGGAGTAAACCCGGAAAAATATAAATCCGTATCGGTTGCATTGACATTGTATTTACCCAAAGCAGCTTGGGTGATGCGGAATATTTTGCTGTCATTTAAATTGACAACATACAAATCATCGTTACCGGCATACGATGAAGTGAAGTAAACATTTTCATTTTTGATGGATGGATTACCCAGTACTTTCAATGATTTGGGTGTAATGTTCACCATTGTTTTATTAACAAAATTTATCCTGACCAGGGCCATGTTTCCATCATGATACCGGGCACCGGCAATTACTTCATTATTATTTAAAAACTTAGGGTCTGTAAAAAGGCTAACACCGGGATGACTATAGGAATGAATAATTTCAGATGAATTAACAGCCAAAACATGCAATGCATTTTTACCATCAGCCGGCAAATGCATAGCAACGATTTGGGTACCATCGTTGGATATATCGGGCCAAAAATATTTTGTATGGTTAGTTATATTTTGTTGGTTGCCAGTTGCAATATCTATTATCCTGATTTCACTAAAATCCTTCCAACCCCAGCGGGGATGAGGGTTGTATGCCGTGTAAACAATTTTACCATTCCGGTAACTGAAATATTCATCTTGTCCAATATCCCTGTATCGCAGCAATTTTTCTTTTCCCTGGATGCTTATGAAAAAAGCAGGTCGCTGATTGTAACCGGTTTTTAAATAAAGTATTGAATCGTTACCTATATAAAAAGGAAACTGGTAATTAATAACTTTTTTATTATTAAGTGGTGTTACTGCTTTTATATCATTCGTATTGATATGATGTTGCACCAGCCGGTTATTTTCTGCCAGATCATTTTTGTAAAACTCAAATGCATCATGAATAAAATCCTTGTACCGGATACCTGAATGTTTTTTTACTGCCCGTTGAAATGGATAAAATAATCCTTTAAAAGCACTTGCATCCCTGGTAACTTTTTCCCAAAAATCAATACCATATTTTTCCCTTCCATATGCAACCAATAAATAACCCAGGTGATACTCTGATGGCACATAATCTTTCAACGATCCATTGCGCAACTTCATCCAGCTATAATCCTTATCCGCCAGCCAGAGTGATTTATATGCATTTAAAAAATTTGGAAGCCTGCCCCTGCCCTGCCCTGAAAGTAATGTTTCACCGTGAACGGCATCACCTTCATAAAACCAACCAGGAATTGCAGCATTAATGCCAAGTGCTAATCCCTCTTCTCCAAATAAATAGAACATCAGGTTACTCAGTCCGTTGCGGAAATGATTAAATTGTTGAACATGGCGATATTCATGAACTGTCAACTGATCAACCCATGAAATGCTGCCAAGTTCAAAACTATTGGCCGATGGAGTTAAATAATATTCACTACGAAAAGGACCTAAACCAGCATAACCATTTGCAATGGTTGTTTGGTTCTGTAACACTATATCTATTTTTTTATTTTTCCCAGCCAAACCGAGTGGTCGTTGTTTTGCCATAGCATGTACAATTGATGCAACACGCATGGCCTGGCTGTCAAGTGAAATGGGGAATATGATCCTTGCGGTATCTGTATTAATTTGTTTCCACTTTTGGGATGGCGGATGTCCACCAAATTCCTGCGCTTTGACGATAACTGATACAAACAAAAAACAAATTCCCAGCAATATTGTCTTCATCAAAAATTCTTTAGGATCTTTTCAATTGGTTGATCTGAAAGTTAAGCAGTAATTCTGTTTGAGTATAGCCTAAGATAAACCATGAAGAAAAAAATCTATCTTAGAGAGAAATATTTTTAATATTATACTTAATCATTTGGATGAAGTTCCAATTATTAAAAATAAACCAGTTCTTGCTATTTTGGGTATTACTCACTATAGTTTTATACTATGGTAAAGTAATTCTCATCCCCGTAACATTTGCCATTATGCTGGCCATGCTGATGGCCCCGGTTTGCAGATGGCTTGATAATAAAGGTTTTTTGCGTGTGTGGTCCACAATTTCTTGTTTGCTTATTCTTATCATTATTTTTTCGTTGGTAACCTGGATCGTGGCAGCCCAGGTAATGAGTTTTGCACAACAGATTCCACTCATTGAAAATAAGATTGAAACATTCCTTCAATCCGTCAATATTTATATCAATGAGAACCTGGATATTCCAGCTTCTACCCAGAATGATTACCTGGCAGAAAAAACAGAAAACCTGGGAAGCTATGTACTTAATTCTGCACGCAATTTTTTAGGAAGTATAACCAGTTTATTAGCAGGTATGGCCATTACGCTGGCAGTTACTTTTTTGTTATTGTATCACAAAGAGCGTTATGAAAAATTTTTCCTGATGCTGGGCAACAAGGAAAACAATGAAGAAAGACAAGTGATGTTGAACGATATTACAAAAGTTTCACAGCAATACCTGACCGGCAGAGCCATTTCCATGTTTGTTCTTTTTATTTTATATGCCATTTCTCTTTTCATCATTGGATTGGAAAATGCATTATTGTTGTCGGCCATTGCGGCATTGGTAAATATCATACCCTATTTAGGACCTTTACTGGCCGGCGTTTTCCCGGTATTGGTTGCCTTGGTCAGCTTTGATAGTTTTAATCCAACCATTTGGGTCATTATTAGTTTCAGCATTATCCAGGGTATTGATAATTATTTTGTAACACCTTCCGTGCTTGGTGGTGAAGTCAGCCTGAGCGCCTTATCAACAATATTAATTATTATATGTGGTGGATTTGTTTGGGGGATAGCGGGTATGATCCTGTTTATTCCATTACTAAGTATTGTAAAAATTATTTTTGACCATGTTCCATCACTCATGCATTATGGTTACCTGATTGGCGATCCGGATAATAAAAGACCTTCATCAGCATTCAAAGAATGGGTTCTACGTAAATTCAAAAGGAAATAATTCAATGATCATTTTTTTGATTTAATTATTTGTATTTTGAACCCCAAACCTTATTTCAATCTGACAATTTATGATCTCCGCTTTCAAATCGTTTATCCGTAAAAAAATTACGCAGGTATCCTTACCCTTAATAGAAGAAAATAATCGCAAAACATATCGACTCGTTGCTGATGATCCTAATCTTTCATCAAAATTAATTTCGCTTACAGGTGACCGTAGGGATTTTATCATAGACCTTGTTCCTGAAAGTGAAAAATTCAAAAATAATCCCCTGGTATGTCCACCACCTGAATTATGGGAAGGCTATGCTGAAGCCGAATCTGATTACTTAGAATATGGCAAACTGGATATTTCCAAAATGCTTAACATTTTAGGAAAGGCAGGAGAATCGGCTGAAACACTCACTAAGGTCTTGGACCTTGGCTGCGCATCAGGTCGCATGCTTCGCCATTATCCTTATTATGAAGGCAAATCAGAATTATGGGGTTGTGATATAAACGCACACCATATTGATTGGTGCCAGCAACATTTAAGTCCGCCATTTTTATTTGCTACAACCACTACCGCACCTCACCTGCCTTTTGAAGACAATTCCTTCGACCTGGTTTATTGCGGTTCGGTGTTTACACATATCAGCGATCTGTCCGATGCATGGTTCCTGGAGATCAGGCGAATTTTACGCCGGGGCGGGTATGCCTTTTTAACTATACATGATAAGCATACTTTTGACCTGATGTTGAATAAATATATTCACCTGGACAGGTTTCATGATATTGCGGCTTATATTAAAAATTTTGATGAAAAAACCGGTGTTAGCAAAAAAGATTTTGCTTATTTCTCCATTGGAACAGATCCACTTTCGCAGGTTTATTATGATGCTGATTATCTTATAAAAAAATGGTCAGGTTTTGCAAAAATGATTTCCATTCATCCTGAAACATATAATTATCAAACTGCTGTTTTATTTCAAAAGCGATAAATAAATTCTCCATTAACTATCATGGGTAGTTCTCTATTAATTCCAGAATGACTTAAACACACCTTTATACGCTTTCCGGTATTCCAGGTACAACTCAGGACGATATTTTTGCAGGGTTTTCTTTTCCGCTTTTGTAATTTTCTCCTTAGAAGTATATAAACGGTGGAGCAGACTTTCCAGTAATTTTTTACAATAGTATTCTTTAAGCCAATAAATGCCTGTTTCCCAACATTCCTTTTCCTTATCATTTTCCAGGTAAGGCTCCTGCTTTCCTAATATCATTAAGGAAGTTTCCAATTGAACCGGGATGTTCCCTGATTTATTTTTTTCATGATTCCGGTATACCGCAATTAAACCGGTATGATGAATTACCGGGTGAATTCTTAATATTTTAAAGTACTGATCGTAGTCTTCGCAATTTTTTAAGTTTGTATCAAATGGGAATTTAACTGCTGCCCAACGTTGATACATAACCGCTGATGGCATACCCATATAATTGCCCATTAGCATTTGTTGATAATGGTCCGACTCAACTTCTTTTATTATATCCCACTTCTTTTCTTCCGGCTGATAATAAAATATATGCGCCCCTGACACCAAAGCAGCTTCCGGGTGTTGTTGTAATTTTTGCAGATTCAGTTGTATAGCATTTGGCAGCAACCAATCATCAGCATCCAGAAAAACAATGAAATCACCTTTAGATAATTCAACCCCCCTGTTTCTACTGGCAGAAAGACCCTGGTTTGTTTGATAGTAATAAATTACCTGGTCATATTTTTTTGCGACCATGGCAGTATCATCCACTGATCCGTCATCAATAACAATGATCTCTATCCTGTCATAATTTTGGGTTAATACGCTATCAATTGCATATGCCAGGTAACGACCATGATTATAACAGGGTATAATAACCGAAACCAATGGATCGCCTGTAATTGATTCATTCATCATGATTGGAGTTTATTTGGGAGGGTGAATCTTTATGTTTAAAAAAATAAAGAAACCCTTCTGCAATCCCTATCATTTCGGATTTCAATGTTGTATAACGAAAATTAAACCGGGGAAAACCAGCTCTAACCAAATTAAAATAATATTTGGGCATTGCATTGAATAATTGCTTCTTATAATTGGCAGAAGGATGCTGACGTTGTTGTAATAATGCCGCTACTACAAATCCACGCATATAATTTTTAAGCTGTTTTTTTAATACCTCCATACCTTTTCTGTGCGTATGGTAAACAATGCATTTTGGTTCGTAATAGATGGTGCCTTTTTGCTTTAATATGCGAAACCAAATCTCTGAATCTTCACTGCATCCTGAAGTTCCCGCACCTAAACGCACATCAAATAATCCTACTTTATCATAAACTTCTTTTTTAAATGCCATATTGGCCCCGGCACCCAACTCCCAAACCGGAGGGCCATAAGTCAGTTTATTGTTAAACCAACCATGATCATAGGTTTTAGGCAAATATCCACGGTTAAAGGTCCAGTGTTTTTCAAATACCTGCTGGCTTTCTGTTTCCAGTTCAGCGGCCAATACGAGTCCTAATACAACATCTGCGTTGGAATGTACAAATGCATTCCAAATATGATAACACCAAAGCGGATGTACGGAAACATCATCATCGACCCAGGCGATAAATGGTTGATTTGCTTTTTTAATTCCTGCATTGCGTGCATAGCTTAAACCCTTTTGTGGTTCTTTACAATAAATGGCATTCCATTTCTCAGCTATTGATTTTGTATTTCCCACATCCGGGGTATTATCCACTACAATAATTTCTTCCGGGGTACAAGCTTGTTGCGATATACTTTGTAAGCAAATTTCCAGGTCGTTATTCCTGTTTGCGGTGCAAATGATTAAGGAAACTGGTACCGTTACTGGAATGTTAGTTGGTATGTGGCTTTTAAAAACCTGGTCGAATAATCCGGGAAGTTGATTGCTATTGGCAATGAAATTTTGTTTTAACAGATCTTCATTTACTGTATTATTATTATAAAAATAAATGGCTGCAGAAACAGCATTCCAGACTTTTTCACGCCAGTCTTTATATTCCTGGCCAGCTTCTACATATAAATGTCCAAGCGCAATGGATTGATACCAAAAAACAAGATAAAATGATTCAATTGGTTCCGGGAAAAAACAAGCATCCTGTTGCAGGTTATCTAACCGTAGATGCCTGATTGTATAAGGCTTTACTGGTTTCATGAATCTTTATTAATTACCTGCGGCCTGATAAGTCGGATAATGGGTTCAGCCCATATACGCATTAATAATATTCCCATTTTCATAGCTAAACGAGGATCCTGGTATACTTTTAATGATTCACGACACTGTTTATAAACGATCTTATTATTTTTTGTCTGGTACCAAACATCTTTGGTAAATGAATATGCCCAATACAAATAATGCCGGTGAGCTTTTTTGTGCATTCTCTTTTTTTCTTCCGGCGTTAAATAACCATAAATGGTTTGGATGACTTTATCGATATCGCGGATATTATTTCCTGACAGAAAACTTTGCATTGATATGGTGGATTCGTGCTCGCGGTATTCAACCATAAACTCGGGGGTGTAGGCAGTTGGATAATGTTTTGCAATTCTCGCCCACATCTCCCAATCTTCTCCATAGATAACTCCATAAAAACTTCCAAGCTTTTCATACACTTCACGCTTAACAGAAATACAGGCATATTGTAATCTTTGATGTTCGGCCAATTTAAATAACCAATCTTCCAGTATACAATCTTCTTCTTCTTCTACCCTGGAATGTCTTATAAAATTGTCTTTATCATCAATATAATCCCATGCAGAATAAGCAGCGCCAGCTTCCGGATATCGTTTAAACAACTCCGTTATCTTTTCATAATATCCGGGTTTCACCCGGTCATCACCATGCAACAAGTGAATGATTTGACCTTTTGCACGATTAATGCAGGTCTCAAAATTGCGCAGGCTTCCCACATTTTTTGCCTGCCTGAAATAACCAACCCTTCCTTTGCCAATTCGTTTTACCAGCGCTTCTACATCCGCATCGGTACTGGCATCATCTACAACTTCAATTTGCATTTTGTCGGCACCCATATCCTGGAGCAATACACTGGTAATTGTTTTTTCGAGGTAAATTGAACAATTATAAGCAGGTATCATAACAGACCATAAAGGCCGGATCGTTCCAGCAGGAAGAGGTTTTATTTCAGGGGGCGAATCCGGTATTCTTTCTAGTTTAAATTGTTCCATCAATACCCTTTTTTGCGCACCCTTGCTAAGGGTTTTAATTAATTCCACTGCCAATTTTATTTTTTATCATCATAAATTTTCATGAGTAAGTTCTACAAGACCCCTGTAAGGAGTATCATATTTCTTTAATTTACTTGTAGTTGGTTTTTCCCGGATGGTAATCCGCTTCAAATCATAAATATCCTTATAAGTATCATTTATAAAATAAAAAAATCCTATATAATATTCACCTTCCACAAGATTTATTTTTCTTATCACCCCTTTATAACAAAAATGGGTGTCTGTATAGGTTATATAATCAAAGTAAGGTCTAAGGTCGATCATTGCAATCCGCATACTTTTTGAATTATAAATCAACACAGCCAATTCCCTTATTTTAGGTTTTTGATCAAATTTTACTTTTATTTTAAATTCCAAATCATCACCTGAATCGATTGAATTACTCCCAAGGTCCAACTTTTCAAGACTGACACCCGGTGCTAATTCCCGTTCTGTTAACAACATATGGGCGTTTACATCATTCAAATACGTATTTACTACCGAAGTAGCCTTTCCTGTATCGGCAACTACCCCGTTTTGAAGGTAAAGGGCATGGCTGCATAGTTGTTCTACTGTAATCACATTATGACTAACGAATAAAACCGTCTTACCCATATTCCTGCTGATATCTTTTATCCGGTTAAGACATTTTTTTTGAAAAGCAGTATCACCAACCGCTAAAACTTCATCAACAATCAAAATATCCGGCTCTAAATGAGCAGCTACGGCAAATGCTAATCTTACATACATGCCTGATGAATACCTTTTGACCGGCGTATCTAAAAATTGTTCAATTTCCGAAAAAGCTACAATTTCATCGAACCTGCGCAAAATTTCCGGTTTATTCATGCCCAACATGTGACCGCTTAAAAAAATATTCTCCCGGCCAGTTAGTTCATAATGAAATCCGGTTCCTATTTCCAGTAAGCTGCTGATTTTTCCTTTACCCCGCACAATACCTTCTGTAGGTTTAATGATGCGTGACAGAATTTTTAATAAGGTTGATTTTCCGGCTCCATTGCTGCCAACAATACCCCACACCTCACCTTGCCTGATGTCGAAACTTACATTTTTCAATGCCCAGATATGTTGTTTACTGATCCTGTCATTAACAAAAAAAGGATCATCTTTCTTAATGACCTTTTTGTTCCACCAGCTTTGCATATCCTGCCTGAGCGAACCAGTTCCTATGGTTCCCAACCTGTAAACTTTTGAAATATTCTCTGCTTGTATAATTATATCTGACATATTTATTAAGCTATATCCATTAGCTCTTCATTCTTTTTATTAAACAAAAAAACACCGGCAATTACAACTACCAGCATAAATAAAGTGCTGTACAAAAAATTGGCAGGATTGATCTCTCCCTTTCCAATAAAACCAAACCTGAATAATTCGAATTGAGATGCCAGTGGATTGATATTTACCAGCCATTTTATTTTTTCAGGAACCATGGATAACGAATAAAAGATAGGGCACAAAAACATAAACAACCTGATTAATATCGAAATCAGGTTCAACAGGTCCTTGTATTTTGCCGAAAAGATGGAAAAGATTAAACCCGCACCTAAAGCAATGCCGGCAGTGATGATTACTGCAGGAATACACAATAACAAATTACTGAACTGAACATCAACTGCGTCGATAAAATAATAATACATCAAAACGATTAGCAATAAAACCAACTGTATCAAAAACCTTAATCCATTTACTAATAATAATGAAATGGGAATAATTATACGGGGAAAATAAATTTTGTTGAATACAGCGGCATTTACCGTGAATGCATTGGAGACAATTAAAAAAAGATCAGAAAAAAGCCCCCATAGCGTGATGCCAATCAGGTAATATAAAAATGATGGAATGCCATCCGTTGACAACCCAATAACCCGGTTAAATACCAGCACATAAGTTATTACAGTTAAAATTGGCTGAAGAAATATCCAGGCCGGGCCTAATAAAGTTTGCTGGTAAGATGTCAGAAAATCTTTACGGACTAACCGGTACAAAAGATCCTTGTATGAAATAATCTCTTTCAGGCTGCTGCCATACCACGTAGTTTGGGGTTTAATTTCCCATTCCCATTCTGTTTGGTTCGTTGATGTTGTTTTGTACATGATTAAAAAAGCTTCTCACAAAATTCAGTATTTCAACTTTTGAAATATATTAAAG
>CAMPGG010000019.1 GCA_946885335.1 uncultured Chitinophagaceae bacterium | reverse complement strand
CAATACTGGTTAGGTTCCGATCCTGTTTATTTAGAAAGCATGGGTGTTGATGTAAAAAAACTATTCACTAAAGAACAGTTTACAAATATGCTGCTCACCCAATTGCAATTACCTTACGAACAAAAAAATGCCTATTGCATTATTTGGGAATCGGACGGTAAGGCTGTCGGGCATTGTAATACAAATCCAAGTCAATTTGGGAAAGAAGCTAATATGCATTTACATTTATGGCATTCAGACAGCAGGAAAAAAGGCCTGGGATTATCCCTGCTCAGGATGACCATTCCTTATTTCTTTAAAAATTTACAATTGAAGCAATTGATCTGCGAACCTTATGCATTCAATCCTGCACCACATAAAACTTTAGAAAAACTGGGATTTATATTTGAGAAAGAATATGTAACCGTTCCTGGCTCCATAAATTTTGAACAACCCGTTAAACGCTGGGTCTTAAGTTATGATGCTTATAATAAAATTTACAATGAGCATTTAAAATAAATCGTTTTCAACTTGAGAAAACCTCACAAATGATTTGTGACAATAGTCACCCGTCAATACATCCAGAATAGCGAACTTGCACAAATAATAAATTATGCAGGGATTAAAAAATAACAGGCAACAGTTTTGGTTGTTGGTGTTGATCAACGCCTTTGTAGGTGCTATGGTCGGTCTCGAACGTTCTGTTTTACCCGGATTAGCCGAATCAAAATTTGATTTGAACGGTCATACCGCATTACTCAGTTTTATTATTGCTTTTGGAACCAGTAAGGCTTTATTTAATCTCTTTACCGGCAAGCTTACCAAATGGTTTACACGGAAACAAATATTAACCTTAGGATGGATTGTAGCATTGCCTGTTCCTTTTCTTTTAATGTTTGGGAACAACTGGTCATGGATCATTATTGCCAATATACTTTTGGGCATTAACCAGGGATTAACATGGTCCACAACGGTCATTATGAAAATAGACCTGGTGGGCGAAAAAGAACGCGGAAAAGCCATGGGCATCAATGAATTTGCAGGTTACCTGTCAGTTGGTCTTGCTGCTTACCTTGCCGCAGGTCTCGCAGCTGAATATGGTTTCCAATACTTTCCATTTTTGCCTGGTGTTTTATTCTCAGTAGCGGGTTTACTTTTAACCATCTTCCTGGTAAAGGATACAGCTCCATTTGTAAAACATGAATCATCCAAAACATCTTTACCGCTATTCAATAACGTTTGGAAAGAAACAACTTATAAACATAAAAACATAAGCAGTGTTTCAATTAATGGTTTGGTAAATAACCTGAACGATGGCATCATTTGGGGGCTATTACCCGTACTTCTTTTACAAAAAAATTATACTATTTCAGAAGTAGGAATAATAGCAGGGGTATATCCCTTTATTTGGGGTTTGGGCCAATTATATACAGGCCGCATGGGTGATAAATATTGTAAAAAACAAATCATCACCGTGGGTATGCTTTTGCAATCCATTGGTTTAATATTATTTCCATTCTCCACTAATTTTTACCTTGATCTGCTCGCAGCTGGATTATTAGGATGGGGAACCGCTATGGTTTATCCCAATTTCCTTTCTGTTATTGCAGAAAATATTCATCCTGATCAACGGGCTGAGGGATTAAGCATATTCCGATTCTGGCGTGACAGCGGTTATGTATTTGGTGCTTTACTTTCCGGGTTTTTGGCAGACAGGTTTGGATTGGGAAATGCCTTTATTGGTGTAGCAGCTTTAACTTTCGGTGCAAGTTTGATAGCGCATTTCCGTATGTGCTGTACAAAAAAATTGTTCTGGAAATCGACCATTTGTTTAGAACCTCAATGATTTGTTATATCCTCTCCCAGCGTGATTTTAGTCACGATACAGTTCTCAAACTAATACCAATTTTATTATAGCAAAATGTTTTTCGGCAAACCGGTTGAAACCATTTTGTATTGTTTATTACATATTAAAGCTTATAAAAACTTCATTTAAAATAGCTTTCGTATAAGCAGTTTTGTTTTGGTACGCCTCCTGTTTCTACAGGAGGTTCTTATTGTGACTGAGGTCACAGATTAACTTTTTACTATTTTTTAATTTTGATTAAAATATTTGATATGCCTACAATACAATTGACAACACAAGAATTTAAGGATAAAGTATTTGATTATGTTAATGAGCAGGAATGGAAATACAAAGGTGAGCTGCCAGCCATCATTGATTTTTACGCTGACTGGTGTGGTCCATGTAAAATGGTTGCACCCATGCTGGAAGATCTTGCTAATGAACATGAAGACAAACTAATAATTTTTAAAGTTGACACCGAAGCGGAGCAGGAATTATCCGCGGTATTTGGCATTCAAAGTATTCCTACTTTTTTGTTTATTCCTGTGAATGGTGACCCGATGATGCAGCCTGGTGCATTACCCAAAAAAGTTTTTAAACAAATTATTGATGAAAAATTAGTTGTCGCTGAGGTTGAAAAATAAATTAAAGCAGACCAGGAAATATGCAAACCTGGTCTGCTTTATTAATTGTTTATCCGTTTTGCTAAAAATATTCTTTTATAAAAGGTCTTCTAGTTGCTTTAAAAAATCATCGTTATTATAATTAGCCAATCCTTCTTTTTTCATTACAATTCTGCCATCTTTATTCAATACTACCGTAGTGGGCAATGTACCACTGAAAACCTGCGGAGGTATTTGTCCTGCCCGGGTAATAACCGGCATTGAAAAATTATTTTTTTGCAGGTAAGCCGTTGCTTTAGCCGGGTCTTCGTCCTCATTAACAAATAAGAAAACATACCTGTCATCATCCTTTAATTTATTATACATTTCATTGAGCGAAGGCATTTCTGCCCGGCAGGGAGGACACCAGGTAGCCCAGAAATTAATGAAGACCACCTTGCCTTTTAAATCATTGGATGAAATAATATTACCCTTTTCATCCTGGAAGGAGAAAGCAACATTAGTTCCTTCACTTTTAATTCCTTCCTTCTGTATATCTGGTTTAAATAAACCTATAGAAACCATCTGTCGCAATACCCACGATTTAGCATCTGTACTGAAAATGAAAAATATCAGTAAGCCAAAAAACAAAATATTATAAACCGTTTTTAAAACGGGTTTTGATTTTTCCTTTTTTTGATCCATTATTATATTTTAAGTAAACCTGTTTTCTCATTGCAAGAAAACAAAAATAAAAACAGCATACCTAGCGGTCCTGACTCAATTACGAGAAACAGGCTATTCATTTCTTTTGAATAAACATTCACTAGGTAAAACTATAATCTACACCGGTTACCTGGGTTAACAGGGTTTGTGGTGCATCCAATATTGTTGCATTGTATTCCGGCTTTGGTGTAACAGGAGAAAATGCTTTCAAATAATCTTTCATTACCTGGTGAAGACTGTACTCCGTATTTTTTGCATCTTCCACACCTTTTAGCCTGCATAACATATCTGGTGGATCTCCTTCCCTTTCGCATGCACAAACAGAATACATTTTTGAGGGATCAATGGGTTTATCATTTACTTCAATGTTTTGAATTCTTTTTCCCATTTCTTCAAAGGCTTTGAAACTCACTTTCATCCCTTTAAATTTCACTACCCAACCTCCCAGTCTTTTTGATGCATCTTTTGAAAACACATTATTCAATTCCCTTTCAAGCCAGTCAATAAGTTGCTTACCCGATACTTTACCAGTTCTAACCTGGGATTCGACAGGCAACATATCGAATAAATATCCTTCGGTAATGGGAATATTACCGGTTGAATCTTTTTTTGATCTTGGCGGACAAAACCGAAACCCATTGGACAGTACAATATCAGTACCCACCTTCCATTTCAACGCATCAATGATCATGGTGTCAATGGTATTTTCAACTACAAAATACCGGTACAAAGGCAGTGTACTATAACCTATCACTTTATTGATTTCATTGATAAATGGCTTTTCATTTTCGGCAATTACTTCCTGTAATGCTGCATCTGCTGAAAATTTATCAGTATCCAATTCAACCAAAGCATATTGCTCATCTATGATCTTTCCATTTTCCACAACCAGGTCAAGCTTCCCGACAAAGGAACCGAATGCTCCGGGTTCAACTACTTTCGAATATTTACATATAATTGGTTTACGTACCCTTTCATGTGTATCTCCGCCAAAAATATAATCAACACCTTCGCATTCTTTTTGATTAGCCAGTGCAATTTGCTGTGATAAGCCAAGATGAGAAAGCAAAATCACGAGGTTACATTGCTCCTGCTCCCTTAATACTTTTACATAATGTTCAAGATTTTCTTCCGGATGGGTATAAATAATTCCTTTGCTGTAATCAGGTGATTGCCGGATAGGAACTAACGGATCTGTATAACCTAAAAAACCAATTTTGATACCTGCAACATTCCAGGTATAATATGGCGGAAATATCAATTCGCCTTTTTTCCCATCACCCAGGTCATGATACATATTTGCACAAATCTTTGGGGCATGCAGGCCGCCTAATAATTTTTGCATGGCTTCTTTATAATACACCACCTCCCAGTTTCCGGGCAGGTATAGATTATAACCCATGGCATTCAAAATGGGCTGTAAGGCTTTGCCTGTAGTTTCCACACTAAGCTGGCTTCCCTGGAACATATCACCCGTATCAATGATAAATGTGTTGGGATTATTTTTTTTAATCTTTTTAAAATAAGTTGCCAGGTGAGCATAACCCCCGGTAGTGCGAAACTTCATATCATTATTTTCCCAGAACAGTTCATCATGCGGATGCAGCTGGCAATGTACATCGGTGGTTTGTAAAATGGTTACCCTTTGCTGACCTGGTGACAAATTTTTTTGAACATCTTCAACAGTTTTACTTTCATCTCCTTTTAAAATAGATGAAAGCGGGTTCAACGATAAACCCAAACCTGCCAGGGTAGAAAATTGCAAAAAATTTCTTCTTGAATATGAATGATTCATTTTTGATTTTTTAAGGGTTAGATTTTGCTAACATGTTTTTCCTGTAATCTACAATGGGTTTATATGGCCCGTATTTATGTTGTTGTTCAGAAAATGTATCTGCATAGGGACCAAAAGGTTCATCGATAGACTTTTTTGAAATATCCGTCCAATCTTTACTTTGATCTTTATGCGGACGGCTTTGGGAATTTACAAATGCGGCAACATCCCAGGCTTCTTCTGTGGTTAATTTTGGAAATGCATGGGATACCTGGTTGAAAGGCATATTTGATTTCACAAATGAAGCGAATCGACTGATGCGATATAAACCTGCGCCATCATTATAACTGTTAGGTCCCCATAGTGGTGGATAAAAATAACTTCTCCCTGATTGTTCTAAAACGCCTTCTCCATTTTCACCGTGACAACTCTGGCAAGTGTTTATATAAACCTGTTTTCCTTTTTCAGGATCGGCAGCCCTGTCTAAATAAGGAAGTTGAGGAAGTCCTGCAGTCTCAGGCTTTACACCTTTAGGAACATCTTTTCCAATCCATTTTAAATATGCATAAATAGCTTGCATTTCATAACTGTTGGAATCTAATGGCTGACCATTTAAACTTCTTTCCATGCAATCATTCACTCTTTTATAAATGGTTTCAACTGTTCCACTTCTTGCCCTGAATTTTGGATAAGTGGAATAGACGCCGCCATAATTATTTCCGAATGCTCTCTTGCCTCCATCCAAATGACAGTTCTGGCAATTCATGCCATTGGATATCTGCAAAACAGATCCATGCGGACCAAGATACCTTGAAGTATTGGCGATCAAATCCTCACCATACATGATCATTTCTCTTTCCTTACCAGAGGTTTCAAAATCGCGGAAAAGACTGGGTGCTACCCATGTGCTGTCTGTAGTTGAATGGATGGATGTAATTTTATCACTTTCATCTTTGATGGCTTTTTGCACCACAACAACGATGATCAATAAAAAAATTAAAAGCAGAAACCAATTTGAGCGAATAACTTCTTTCATGTTGGGCGAGCAATTTTTAATCAACAATGAAATTAATAGAAGCGTTTAATTGATATCGTGATAATTGTCACAATACAGTGCTCATAGAATAACCCACATCAGGACCGTTTAAACTTGAAAGAAAATGCCCGGTTTTATAAATTTTTTAATAATTCTTCTTTCGTAACCAATCCTTCTTTTCTCCAAACTTCCTTACCATTTTTATAAATAATGAATGTTGGAAACGCGTTTGCATTTAATCCTTTAACCAATAATTCCTGTACGCCCCCATCTATCTCTAATAGTCTGAATTTTGTTCCATTCGATTCCACCAATTCATTAATGATGGGTTCCATTTTTTTACAAGGCGGACACCATACAGCACCGATATCAACCAATACGGGTTGATTGCCATTTACTAATCGGTTAAATTCTTCCATGGTAATCTGGTCAACTTTTGCAAGACTTTCCAAAGGCAGATTGGCACGGCGCCAACCAATGATCCCCGGTTGAAGATTATATACTTCATTAAAACCGTTTTCCTTCAACCATAAAGTAGCAGCATGGCTCCTGCTCCCACTTAAGCAATAGGTATAAACGGGCCTGGTTTTATCAAGCGATTTTGTTCTCTCTTTAAATTCTCCGGGTTTTGTCCAGTCTGCCAGCAATGAATTTTTTATATGGCCTGAATTATATTCATGTAAAGAACGAACATCCAATACCTGTACACCCGGTTTTGCAATTCCTTGTTGAAATTGTTCAATCGACAGGTTTGTAATTTGAGCTGCTGAATGGCAACAAAATGAAACAGTAGCTATTAATAGAACAGGAATAATTTTTAAGAATGATTTCAAATGACGACTGCGTTTATACACAAATAATATGTTTTATAATTTTATATTTCAAAAATAAAAAAAAGGAAGCTAACCTGCCGATTTATAAAACCCGGATGCAACTCCCTCTTCCCTATTTTAACCTTTATTTTGAAAACGATTTTATGTCTTCTCCCAAGTCAAATACTTTAGTTTGACCGTTTAATTTAGATTGAATCAATGAACTTGCTGCCGCACTCCTGTAACCGCCTGCACAATGCACTACAATAGGCTTATTAGTTGGGATTTCGTTAGTCCGTGACCTGAGTTCTGCCAAAGGGATATGGATACTATCGTCAAATATTTTATTTTCCTTTACTTCAGGTGAATTACGCACATCCACAATAGTATAATCTTCCTGGTTTTGCTTGAATGCATCCAGATCCAGCGCATTCATTTTTTCTGAGCCATAATCGATCACAAAACTTTCTTCTACCTGGCTTTCATAACCTATGGCCGCTGTACGTTCAATCAATCGATCAAGTTGCACTGTTGATTCGCCACCGAGATAAAATTTTTCACCGGGTTGAATGATGCTTCCTAACCAGGTTTCGAATTTAGTTCCCTCCATTAAATTGATGGATTTGGGCAAATGTTTTTTCTTGAATTCATTTTCTGCTCTTGCATCAATGATCCAAATGTCTTTTTGCAAATGAGCAGATTCCTTTTCACTTTTTACAGGACCAGTAATTTTCACTTTAGCAATACTTTCTTTAAAAGATGGCGCACCAGCTTTATTCAATTCTACATCATAAGGAAAATAAGCAGGAATAAAAGGCTGATCAGCTAACAGGTTTTTTACAAATTCATCTTCTGACATTTCCTGCAATGACCAGTTGGTCATTTTCTCTGCCCCAATCGTGCTGCTTTGCGCTTCGCTTAAGGATTTTCCACAAAGCGTACCGGCTCCATGTGCAGGGTAAACTAAAACATCATTATTCAGTGGCATTAATTTTTCACGAAGCGAATGATACATTTGTTTTGCCAATGACTCACGGGTTGCTTTTATATTGCCTGCACCTTCGCGCAGATCAGGACGTCCGCAATCCCCGATAAATAAAGTGTCGCCGGTAAAAACGGCTTTTTGTTTTCCATCATGCTCCAATAATATGGATATGCCATCCGGGGAATGCCCGGGCGTATTAATCGCGGATAATTTTATTTTACCCAACTGAATAAAATCACCATCATCGAAAGTTATATGAGGATAATCGGCTTTAACTAATTTACTGGTGTAAATAGTAGCCCCGGTTGTTTTGCCAATTTCAGCATGACTGCTGACAAAATCAGCATGCGGATGCGTTTCTATAACACCTGTTATAACTGCTTCTTTGCTTTTAGCATATGCTAAGTATGGTTCCGGGTTTCGTGCAGGATCAATTAAAATGATTTTCTTTTCACATTCACTCAAAATAGCATAACTAAAGTGAGCAAGATTTTTATCTTCCCATTGTTTTATTTCCATGTTCAATCGTTGGTTGGTTAATTGTTTATTTTATTGGATTATTTATTTCTTCTTCCTTACTAAGGTCCGGCATTTAATCTGTTTGTTTTTTCTTTTGGGTTTTGAAAGAACCGAATAATAAACCTCCCATTAAAGAAAAATAAAGTGTGCTGCGAGTTGGATCCGAAGTAATGGCGCATGTATTGGTAAGGCAGCCCACATAATTCCAATATAAAAATCCGGCCACAGCACCCACTGCAATACCAATAAACATTAATTTATTTTGTAAGATCCACTTCTTCATAAACCGCTTCCTTTTTTAAATCGTTTTTATTTACGCGGGGATTTACTGCGCAGCCATTAGCACCACAACAGCCAACATTGATCAATGCAAGCACAGCAAATAATCCACCTGCAACAGTTAACATATAATTTTTCTCAGAGATTGACTGAATGATTACCAGAATACCTAAAGCCAGCCTGATTACTCTCATAACATTCCAACCACTTACCAATACTTTCATCCGCGTTTATTTGATTTTAGCTTACCAATTATCCGTTTGTAAATATTCAGATTGCCATTCCTATTCTTCGGTACTATTATATTTTACTACCGAATGATTGCCAGGCACCACCATTATAAGCTTCAATTCCTTCACTTTTCAGCAGGTTTTTTGCTACTGCACTGCGGGCACCACTTCTGCAAACGGTTATCACCGGTTTGTTGAATTTTTTAACCTGGCTAACCTGTTGCTTCAACGTATCCAATGGAAAATGCCTGGCACCTTTTAAATGCCCGGAATCAAACTCACCCTTTGTGCGAACATCTAAAACGATAGCACCTTCTGCCATTAATTTTGAAAAATCGGGTGATGCTGGTGAACCAAACCATTTTTTTATCGCTGATAACATAATTATTAATTTAATTGTTGAAGAACATCCGTTAATCCGCCACCATTATAAACTTCGTATCCATGTTGTTTTAAGATGGATGTTGCCATTCCGCTCCTGCTACCGCTTCTGCAATAAGCGATAATGGGCGTTTTCATTTTTTCAAATTCTCCCAGCCGATCTGTGATCTGGTCCAAAGGAATATTAATTGCACCGGGAACATGACTCTGTGAAAATTCTTCCGGTGATCGTACATCCAGGAGTGTTTTTTCTGTGTTTTTAAATTTTGTAAGGTCCATGATGATCATTTTTATGTTAGCAAATTTCACCTTTTTCAAAATGAATTACCGTGACCTGTATCACAGCCTTCATGTGAAAAAAATTAATTCAGTGGGCAGAATATTTACTTGTAATATCAGTCCTTGATTTTCAATCTTCCGTGACCCAGGTCACGTACATCAATGCCCGGAGGATCCGGGAAAGAAAATTTCTTTGATGATGATATAGATTCCCATAACAAGAACAAACCATCCAAAACTCTTTTTTAATTTTTCTGATGAAATTTTTTTGTTCATCCAATCACCCAATATAATACCGGCTATAGCAATGATGGTTACAATGGTTAATAATTTCCAATCCATTACAAAATGAGAAAGATCCCCTGTAAAACCGATCAGTGATTTTGCAGCAATGATCAGCAGCGATGTACCTACTGCCTGTTTCATTGGCAGTTTGCTTAAAATGACCAGGGCAGGTATAATCAGAAATCCACCGCCGGCACCAACCAGCCCGGTTAATATGCCAACTACAATACCTTCCACCAATATCAATGGATAATTAAATTTTTGCTGACTTGCAATTTGTTCTTCTTCATCTTTTTCTTCCTTACTGTTTATCATGGAAACAGAGGCAATGATCATTAAAACTGCAAAGAGCAACATCATCAATAAACTCCTGGTCACTTCAAAATCCCCAACCTGAAAAACTACCCTGGGAATAGCAGGAACAATAAACTTTCGAGTGGCAAAAACCGCAGCAATGGATGGTATACCAAAAATGACTGCCGTTTTTACATTAATTAATCCCTGTTTGAATTTAGGGATCGCACCAATTAAACTGGTACTGCCAACAATGAAAAGTGAATATGCAGTGGCGAGTATTGGTTCAATGCCAAATAAATAAACTAACACAGGAACCGTTAGTATTGAACCACCTCCGCCAATTAATCCCAAAGAAATACCGATAATTAAAGAAGCTATATAACCCAGTATTTCCATTGAGGATGTTTTGCAACGATTTTTATTAAAATAATTTAAACCATGGACTGCTGATCATCAGGACAATGCTTTTTCCAGGTTGATTATTTCAACGTGTGATTTATGAAGTTGTACAATTCCTTTATCAGAAAGTTTTTTCATTAACCGGGAAATCACTTCCCGGGATGAATTTAAATCCTGCGCAATTTCGGTAAAAGATGTGGAGATGATATTTGTATTTTGCTTTTCCTTGTGACGTTTTAAATAAAATAAAAGTCGTTCATCCATATTTCGAAAAGCAATGTGATCAATTGTTTGAAGGAGTTCATCAAACCGTTCCCGATAGGAACTTAATGCAAACTGCGCCCAGCTTTTGTATTTTCCCATCCATTCATCAACGTATTGAACCGGTATGCTGATTACCGTTGCTTCCGTATCTGCCTTTGCCATCAACCCACTTGTTTCCTGGCCAAGAGCACAGACCAATGAAATGGCACATGCCTTACCCGAATCAAGATAATACATGAAAAATTCATTTCCCTGGTCATCCTCCCTGTAAATTTTAACCAAACCATCAACCACTAAAAGTGCAGAACGAATATTCTGACCGGTCCGCATCATTGTTGACCCCTCCGGAATGGTTCTGAACTCCGCTACTTCCATCATTTCATGAACCAGGTCTTCTTCAAGCGTGGGAAAATGCGCCGAAATTTCTTTTTCTGTCATGAAGTAAAGATAAAACAGCTTTCACCAAATTTATTAAACAGTTTATTTTTTTGAGGTTAGTGAAAAAGCAATCTTTATTCAATAAAAAAAGACAGAAAAAAATAAAGTGAAGAAAAATTCATTGAATGAATTCATCTTCACTTCAAAACCTCAAACATGCCTGTTAATTTTTCCCAGCCCTGTTAATTTCTTCTGCGCTGGCTCCCGAAGAACGCTGCTGCAGTACATTTTTTTCATTTTTAGCAAAACGCCATGTAAAACCTAAAGTGAATGCACGACTATCTATACGATTAGTAAAATAACTTTCGTACTCATAATAGTTTTGATCTATCTGGATCTTCCTGGATGCCAGGATATCCCTTGCATTTAATTTGATGGTTCCCTTATTATTTAAGACCTGTTTGCTGATGCCGGCATTCAACATACCAAAAGGCTGGATAATACTATTTCCACTAAACAGGTTTTTATGCTGGTAAAAGCCCCCGAGTTCACCTGACCAGCCCTTTCCAAATTTAAATTGATTATTGATATTGATGTTGAAGCTACTGAAATTGGTTTCGTAATAATAACCACTCAACATTCCTTTAAATTGCTGGTTGTTACCACTCAAAAATACCTGGGTGCTCCACCATTTTTTAGGAGATAGATTCAGGTTTACCTGCAGCAATAAATCTTTTTGATTGGCGAGGTTTTGCGGTTGTACATAGGATGTAGTTGTGGTTTCATCCTGCGTCAAAACATCAGAAATGATATCAGTGACTTTCGAGTATCCCAATTTTGCCGTTAACAAACCATTTTTATAAACATATCCCAACTCACTATTGTAGCTAAACTGTGGTCGCAATAATGGATTACCCATTTGGTAAGTATAGGGATTGAGTAACATCTGGAAAGGATTCAGTGCAGTGTAATCAGGCCGGGTCACCCTTCTGCCCCAATTAGCATTTACGGTATGCAGGTCATTGAATTTATAACTAATGAATGCGGTAGGAAATGCCTGCGTATAATTTCTGTCAAATTCCTCGTTGGTCGTTTTTTGATTTCCGTGTGCACGGGTGTTTTCTACCCGCAGCCCTAATTGTAACTGCAACTTATTCCAGGTCTTTGTTCCATTTAAGTAAACTGCATTAATATTCTCAGTATATAAAAAATGATTTGTACGATCATCAATCTCCCAATCACCACTATTCTTGTTTAGGAAAGAACTTTCATGATCACTGTACACATAACTGCTTTTAACACCCGTTTCAAATTTTAATGTTTTACTAACCGGGTGTGTATAATCAACTTTAGCCGAATAAATATTAAATAGTGAAGGGTTGTGACCTCTTAAAAGATATGGAGCTGCATTTTCTGCACCATCAGCATCATAAAAATAATTGTCTAATTGCTGGCGGCCGTCATCGCTGTATTGTGCGTAGTCCGCATCGCCAGCCAGTTCGCGGCCAAGGCTGTCAAATTTAACCCTGAAATTAAAATTCAATGTCAGGTTTTCATTATCAAGACTATTTTTTCCTTTTGTGATGGCTTCCCCGGTGTATGTTTTATTGGGATCATACATTTTCATCACGGTTGGAATATCAAAATTTAAATGATTGAGTCCTTTTTGCAGGTTTATACCTAATGTAGTTTTCTCGCTTGCTATAAAATCAACGCCTGCTTTTACATTGTAATTATTACCGTCATATTTTAAAAAAGTGGATTGATCAAAAATTGATTGGAGTTGTTTATCACTTTTCCTGCGGAAATAACGGTTAACCTTTATTTCGTTGAATCCCTCATGTTGTACACCACTGTAACTGGCGGTAACATTCCATTTCCCACTGCGATAACCTAAAAACGCATTTGAATTATACCTGGCATACTGACCTTGTGTATAACTGGCGCCGATATTGCCATTCATACCTTTAACCTTATTGCGTTTAAGTTTGATATTGATAATGCCTGCATTGCCCTGCGCATCATATTTTGCATTGGGTTGGGTGATCAGTTCTATCTGGTCCAGTTGCGATGCATTCAGGCTTTTGAGGTAATTGGATAAATCCCGGCTGCTCATAGAAACCGGTTTGCCATCGATCATAACATTCACACCTGACTTGCCTGCCATACTGATGTTACCATCATTATCAACCATAACACCGGGACTTTTTTCAAGTACTTCCAAAGCGGTTGCGCCGGCATTGATGGGTGATGCGTCAACATTGATCACTGTTTTATCTGCACGCACTTCGATTAATTTTCGTTGTGAGGTAATCGTTACCGCCGTTAATTGTTTTGCTGATGGATTCAATAAAATATTTTTAGTTTCGTTTGCATCATTCTTTACTTCAACAGATTCAATGGCGGGTTCAAAACCTACAGCAGTAATCTTCAATTGGTAAGTTCCCGTTTCAACACCTTCAATTTTATAAAAACCGGATACATCCGTCATAACCGTTTTAATACTTGCAGAATCCTTTACTGATGATAATTCCACAGAGGCAAATGCGATGGGCCCTTCCTGGTTCCTTACGTTTCCCTGGATGGAATGCAAAAACTGCGCATTGAGTTGGAAGGTGATCAGCAGGATTAATCCGGCCATAAAGTGTTTTACATTTTTCATAAATAATTTTTTAAAAGTTGTATGGGAAACAAAAAATCTTAGTTCCAGAAATGGTTATTCAATTGAACCGGTAGTGTATGTATGTTCTCCTGGTTTGCTGTTTGGAAAATCATGCGGTTTTTATTTCCCTGGATTGCACAGGCAAATACTAAGAAGGTGCTGATCAGCAGAATAAAAATACCGGGGTAAAACATTTCTTTCATAACGGTTGTTTTTGATGATTCAAAGATGCTTTGAAAGACACCCCTTTTCAACCCCATAAATGTGTGAATAGGCTTCATTAAAAGCAAAAAGATGTGATTCAGCATCACATCTTTTTAAAAAACAAACTTGAAGAGGCTATCTACATTAAATCCTCCTCATTATTATTTAAAGATATTTCCCATGGATTTTACTACCCCGCTTAAATAACCGTCATTGAACGTCCACCCCGAATTGATACCCATGGTATATCCAAATTCCGCTTTATGACCGATCTCTTTTTGAAATTCCTGCAGGTAATCTTTGCCAACATTCCCGGGAGTTTCCAACTTGGTTCCGGCTTTGATACCAGCTTCGGCATTAAAAGCTATTCCTGCATCGCTGATATTATTTTCCTTATCCCAGGTTATATAAAATGACTGCGTTGCAGCTGCTGAAACTTCTCCCGAAAAAATACCCCATTCCTTACTGCCTTCAAACTGCAGACCTGCACTGATGCTCATTGTTGACTGACCGGAAGAAAAATCTTTCGACATTTTAAAAATCACCCCTTCACCGCCAGAGAAACTAAATTGCTCACAGTTTAATGCAAGTCGTCCAACCACAAATGGAATGTCAATGTCAATAGGACAGTTCATTTTTTTTGTTTCATCCGATTCTTCTTTGGATGCTACATTCGTTAATTTATCATCGCAATTACCACCAGCTATCACGATGGGATCATAGGCTAATACTTTTAATTTGGATAAGTATTCCGAGGCTGCATTCAGGAAAGCCGCATTGGCCAGGTGTTCATTCAATCCACCCATATACCCGTAATAAGCTTCAATATTAAATACCCAACGCAAATACCGGGTTCGTTCCTTTTGAATATCTATTCGTGCAGCTGAAATTGCACCTTGCGAACTGTTTCCCAGGGATACTACTTTCTGACATCGCTCCTCATTCAATTTAAAAATAGCCGCGCAATCAGCAGCCCTTCCTTCCCCGCAATCATATTGGGCAGACCTCTGTTCAAAATCTTCTGCAATAGCTTGTCTTGCCTTATCATATTCTTCTATTAACCGCTGGTAGGCTGCTTCCAGATCTTTCATTTTTTCAATGTGTAATATGGATTCATTTTGCATTTGTTTTGGCAAATATTTCATTTTACGCATAGTTGCCATATTCAACTGGCTACCGGGCATGAATAGTTGACCGGGCATCGACCTGTTCTTTAACGCAGACATGATATCCTGCTGCGCTTTTTCCATTTTTTGATCCAGCATTTCATCACCAAGCCGCCTTTCTGCAAAACCCAATTCGCTGTATTGGTAAGCCATCTTTTCAATAAATTTTACAAAATCCTCATGCTCTTGTTTTATATATGGAGCATCACCGGGACCAGAACATTGCCTTGGAAGTTGATATTTAAATTCATTGAAATAAGGAAAGTCAATGCTGGCATTTATTGGGGGTACAAAGTTCTCAGCATCATCACCGGCAATTTCTTCTAATCCTTCCAGTGCTTCTGAATGATGCGATCCTTTCAAAGCATTTTCGAAATACGCTTGTGCTTTTGCGTTATTTCCTCTTGACTTTTCAATCTGACCCGCTGTATTATTTGCTTCAGGGTGATGAGGCGATTTTTTTATACATCGGCCAAAAAATTTCATGGCAGTATCCAATTGCCCAACCCCAGCATATGCCTGGCCAATGTTATTCAGTACCATGGGATTTTCTGGAAACCGGTTATACAACGAACGCAATACCGGCAAGGCATGATAAGATGCACCGGCCATATGCAACATTGCGCCAAGATTATTTAAGATCAGCGGATCACCGGGCTTTTGTATACCGGCCTGCAGTGCCATCAATGTAGCTTCGGCCTGCGAACCATTATACCAGCTACTCATGGACGTTATACTTAATTTATCTCCATCCTGGCCAAGCAATTTCATTGACGCCTGGACAGCATCCACCGCCCCGATCGGTAAATTGGTTTTATAAGCAGTGTACAATTTTTTCAAATAACCACTCATTTGTCCTTCATTGGCAGGCGTTGCAGGCAAGGCGGACAATGCTGTTTTATTTGGCAATGGGAAATTTTTTTTTATCTCATCATCCTCATTTTCCATGGCTTTACTAAAAGCCGGATCAGACATGATCTGGCGGGCCAAAGCTTCTGTTTCTGCAGATAATTTTTGGGCATGAGAAGATGCGCCCATGATAAGGCAAAAAATATATAGTAAACCCTTTTTCATTATCAGGAATTTAAAAAATGTATGAGGATTTTTTCAGTAACAGAAAGCACCTGAATGATGCTTCCTGTTTGAGTAGTTTGTATTAACGGGTAAGTATAGCCGTGTGATATCAGGCTTTTACAAATTCAACCCTGCGGTTTTGCTCCTTACCTTCTTTTGTTTTGTTATCAGCAACAGGGCTTGATTCTCCTTTTCCATCCACACTGATACGGCCTGCATCAACATTAAATTCTTTGGCCAGTAATTCCTTCACTGCCGCTGCTCTTGCTTTGCTTAATTTTAAGTTTGCTGCATCATCACCATCAGCACTTGTGTGTCCGATCACCTTAATATTTAGCGTAGCATTTTCTTTTAATACCGTAGCTATTTCTTTGATCACACCATAAGATTCAGGTTTGATGACATCACTATTTACATCGAATAAAATACCCGTCGTACTAAAACTTCCTTCTTCAACCAGTTTATGCCTGGTATCGGGTAATCCTGATGCAACTTTTATATTGGATATATATAATCCGAAATTATTATCGTGGTAAGGCCAGTATTCAGCCACACTAAAAAATAACTGGTTAAGCGGTGAACCGGTATTGACTGCTTTTGGCAGGTCAAATATCTTCTGGTCATTTACCCAAAACCGGATACGTTGCTTTTGAACCTGTATAGCATAATGCGCCACTTTAAAAAAAGATTTGCTGTAAGAAGCTACCACCTGTTTATCACTTTCAAATGTATTCCTGTTATCGTAACGTGTACTTAATTGCATTTTTGAAATAGCATCCAGGTTAGGTTGCAGGTTTACTGAAACCACATTCTTTGAAAGATATTCCCTGAACAAATCACTGCTTGCAGGATTTTGATCCCCGAAGCCTAATAATCCCAGGTTAAAGGATGGAAAAAACCGGGTTCCAGAAGGTGCCGTACCATCAATGATCACATCAAATTCAACTGTATAATCTTGTCCATATTCTTTTTTATTATCGCTGAAATATTTCATCCCGGGATAAAGTCGTAACCATCGTCCCTGGAAGTTTTCAAGCGTAACAACTTCACCTTTCCCGGAAGCGTTCCAGTTAACCGGTAATTCGCCAATTTCATCCTGGCTGAAATCTTCTGAATAAATTATTTTATCACCTGGAATAAAATCATAGCGGCTGTATGCTGTAATACCCCCTTTTGCAGTTTCAGCAGCTGCTACACCTGTTTCTGATTGACTGGTTTCTTCATTCTTGTTTTTACCTTCTGCAATATCCAGTTCTTTGTCAATGGCTTTGTCTACTTTATTATCAATCCTGTTTTGAATTTTATTCTTTGCTTTATTTAAAACATTGCCTAATTGTGCATGTAAAAAACATGGAGCCATAGCGATCCAAAGAAGGAAATATATTTTTTTCATTTTGTAGTATTTAAAAATTTATTGAGGTTAAAAATTTTTGTAAAGAAATTTTGAACTGGTAATCCACGGGCATGTTACAATTGGTTTGTACCTGCATTTACGCTATGCTGAGACCTTTTTAGATTCTTTGACATGATGATATTGAAATGAGCTACCAGTTGTGTCCTGTATGTGTGGATTTGTAATTTTTCAGTTGTAATTGCTTTTTCATCTCCCAAATCATTTTGACTAGTGGAAAAAAGATATGCACTGCTTATTGTTTTGAATTCTGGCTGATTGGCCAAATGCACCAATCCTGTTTGATTTAAATATTCAGCGTTGGAATCTCGTATTTGCTCTATGCCACAAGCAGTTGTTTGACATATGTCCTGGAAACCCACAACAAAGCAAGCTGCAATAATTAAAAATGATTTCATGATATGGTGTATTAACTAATGAAGAACAAAGATTCATTGTAAATACACTTTTTTATATAGCATGAAAATGTGAAACACATGCCTAAAAAAAGAAAAGATGTGACAATTACATCACATCTTTATTTATGGTTTGGGTTTAATGGGATTTAAAGAATTCTATCCTTGAATGCACGGGCAACAGCTTCGCTCTTACTGTTTACGTGTAATTTTTCGTATATCTTTTTTATGTGACTGCGTACGGTATCGATAGCAATAAACATTTGAGATGCGATCATTTTATAACTGTAACCATCAACCAATAATTGCAGCACTTCTTTTTCTCTGTCACTTAAATTATAGTCTTCACTTTTAGGCGCATTGACCTGCGAAAACATTTTTAAAACCTGGGTTGCTATACTGGCTGTCATTGGTGCACCACCGCTGGCAGCTTCCGTAATAAATTCCAATAGTTTCGCCGGCGGCGTTTTCTTTAATACATATCCATTGGCGCCGTTTTTTAATGCTTCAAAAACATTCCTGTTATCGTCAAATACTGTTAGCATCAACACTTTTACGTCATCATTTTTTTCCCTGATCAGTTTCAAACCTTCAATACCGTTTGTACCTGGCATATCAATATCCATCAGGATCACATCAGGTTTCCAGGCTTCAACTTCAGCAGCCACATTGTTACAATTTTTATACGCAGCAAGCACCGAAAAACCTTCGCTGCCATCTATCAACATAGTTAAACCTTCTCTTAACTGGGGATTGTCTTCGTATAGCAGCAATTTTATCATAGACTTAATTTTAACCAAAATTACAATACTCCCGGTCAATCGCTTATCACATATTAATGTGTAATTATGAAACGGGAAGATTAAGCGTAATCTTTGTTCCTTCCCCGGGTTTTGATTGTACCTGAAGTCGTGCCTTTAGATTCTCTGCTCTTTTTTGCATGTTGCCTAAACCGTTTCCGGAATCAGCTGCCTGCACATCAAATCCCACACCATCATCTTTAATAGAAAGTATCAGCCGCTGTTGGTGACAGGCTACATAAACATGCACCTGCCCGCTTCGTGCATACTTGGCTATGTTATTGATCGCTTCTTTAAATATCAGGAAGAAATCACGCCGGGCTTCCATATCCAACTTAACATCTTTTACATTTTCATCCACTTTGAAATCCAGATCAATATCTTTTGCTTCCAGCACACTGGTTGCAAATTCCCTCATTCGACCAGTAATTTTTTGAATAGTATCGTTATCAGGTTTTATACTCCAAACAATATCATCCATGGCCTCCATCATACGTTGACTGTTATCGCTGATCTTGCTGATGTATTCACTGGCCTGGACCGGATTGGAGTTTAACCTTGTTTTGGCCATGGAACTAAGAATGTTGATGGTACTGAGCGTAGAGCCCATATCATCATGCAGATCGCGGGCCACTTTAGTTCGCAACTTTTCCAGTGCCAGCAATTTATTTACTCTTTGACGATACAACAGGTAAATGATCCCTCCTACCAACAGCATGATGAAGCTGACAAACCACCAGGTTTTATAAAATGGTGGTGCAATATAAATGCGCAAAGTAGTGATGGGCGATTGTACCCCCTGCATATTTTCGCAACGCACTAAAAAATTATAATGTCCCGGCGGCAACAAAGAAAAATTGGCCATCTGGCTTCGGTCGGCCCTGATCCAATCCTTGTCAGCACCTTCCATTTTATAATAATAAGTTAGACGATCCTGCTGCGAAAAACTCAGCGCCGAAAAATAAATGGTAAATGTATGTTCATCCGGATTCAACCTGATACGATCCAGCTGTGTCAGCGAATCAAGAAAAATAAATGTATTAAACAACCTGAAATCGGTTAGGGTTACCCGTGGTGGCACCTCATCACTCTTTAATGAATCAGGATGAAAACCGAATAATACATTTTCCCCTCCAAACCATACTTCACCATTGCGCATGTTAAATTTTGCATCAGCGGCTTTATGCGCATATAAAATACCATCCCGCTGGTTGTACAGGGTAAATTGGTCCTTACTCACGTCGTAACGGCTTAAACCATTGTTGGTGATGAGCCATAACACTCCTTCCTTGTCAAGGCTCATTTGGGAGACATAAGCCGAAGGCAATCCATTGTGCATGGTTTTGTTTATAACCTTACCCGTTTTAATATTCACCATGCTTAAAGCGCCTGTGTTGGCAAAAAATAAGCTGTCGTTGTATTGCACCACATCGGTAACCTTATTGCTGGCCAATGAACGGCCATCATTTTCATTACTGGTAAAATGTTGCAGGATCTTTTTACCCGTGGCATCCAGCATGATCAGTCCTTCAGCAGCGGTGCCCAGCCAGATGCGATTTTTATCGTCAATGTATAACCGTAAAATGCTCGAGTTGAGTGTTTGGTACACTTCAAAACTTTCATTGCTGATGGGCGCATCTTTATTCAATTTCACCAATTTACCACCATAAGTACTGAACCAAAGGTTGCCTGCTGCATCTTCTTTTATATGGCGAATGGTTTCGTTGTAAAAAACTGCAGGTTGCAAATAATGCAAAGCCTTTTTGGTTTCGGGATGCATGACCACTAAATTGCCGGCATGACAGGCTACCCAAATATGCCCGGTAGATTTATGCTGGTGCAGGTCCCAGACCCGTTTTATAAATACATCCTTCGCGGCGTTACCGGTTTGCGGAATTTTAGCATCTATCTTCCGGAAAAATTTATCAAAAAAAATAATACCCCTGCCCCAGGTGCCCACCCAGTTTTCAAGAGACTCCGTTTCTAATACGGTTTGCACTAAAATTTCCTGACCGGGCAATTGGCGAAACTCTATATTGAAAACACCTCTCTCATCAGGGTTTGTAACATACAACCCGTTATCTGTACTGATCCAGAGATTGCTTTCGTAATCTTCATGCAGGTGGGCTATGTTACGTGCATCTACATCATACTCTCTCGGGTTTTCATTTTTGTGCAGGTCCAGGCTGTTGGTTTCAGCATTGTATGTAAAAAGTGAGTTTGTTCCGGCTGCCCACAAACGGCCCGACTTTGTAATGATCAACTGGCTGATATCCCTGTATGGCGTGCCCACCACGGGAGGGAAACTTTGTTGAAAAAGAATTATTCCTTTACCCGGATTGTAGCGCAATATCGTAATACCCTTCTCCACCGGTTTAAACTGCCAGTAACTGATCCAGTAATTGCCTTCTTTGTCAATGACGAAGTCACGCAGTTGTGTAAGGTGCTGCCAGTTAAACAGTGGGACATTTTTGGGATTATTATCACGGTAATGCAGTTCCCTGCTGCGGCCATCATACATGGCGAGACCGCTATCGCTAACCAGCCAGTAATGACCGCGGATGCTGTCTTCATAAATATTTCTGATGGGCCAGCGGGGTGGCGTTTTGAGAGGAACATTTTGATCGGTAAATACGTTACGGGCCGAATCATAAATTAATATGCCATAGCTGGGAACAGCAAGAAAACAACGGCCATGGCTATCCGTAAACAAATTATACGAGGTATTAGCCTTAACAGGAACTTTTGTTTGAATAGCAGCTTTTTTCCAGAGAAAGTTACTGCGGTCAAATTGACCAATCGTGGTGCCTTGCCTAACCCAAAGTTTATTATTACCAGCATCAAGAATTTCATCCACACCCGTTGGTGGCAGTCGCGAAGCCGAATCAAACATGGAAAAATTGACAAATTTTCTGCCATCAAAACGCTGCATACCGTTTTCGCTGCCCACCCACACAAAGCCTTTTTCATCCTGCCAGGTGCAGTTGATCTTGTTGGTATTAATACCCTCCCTTGTGGTGAAACGATTAAAGACCAACCCCTGCTGCGCAAAGGAAGCCTGTACAATCAACGTGCTACAGGTAAGGAAAAATATTCGCGGCAGGGAAAACATTGAAGTAAAAATATAAAAACGTTTTACATATAGATCAATGTTCGCTATAATTCACATGTTTATGTGACAGGGTTGGGAGTCAAGGTTTTGAAAGTAAAAGGCTGCCCCGAAGGCAGGCTGGAAATTTTTATGCAGATACTTTACATTTTACATCCATTCCATGAAAAGTTGGGTAGCCGCGTATTTATGAAAGCTTCTATCATTTATATGCCTGGCATTGTG
>CAMPGG010000018.1 GCA_946885335.1 uncultured Chitinophagaceae bacterium | reverse complement strand
TGCCGGAAATTAATATATTCAACGTTTAATAAATCTCCCCCTGGGGTATGGCAAAAAGTAAAAAACCTAAGCATATTGCAGTAGCCGGTAACATAGGTGCAGGCAAAACCACATTAACCGAATTATTGAGTAAACATTATAAATGGATTCCCCAGTTTGAAGATGTGGATCATAATCCATACCTGTTCGACTTTTACGAGGACATGCCCCGCTGGAGTTTTAACCTGCAAATTTATTTCCTGAATAGCCGGTTAACACAGTTGCTGGAAATCCATCGCGGTACGGAAACAATCGTGCAGGATCGAACCATTTATGAAGATGCAAATATTTTTGCGCCCAATCTTCATGAAATGGGTTTGATGAGTAAACGGGATTTTGATAATTATTACGAATTCTTCAATACGCTGAAACAAATGGTGAAGCCACCAGACCTGATGATCTACCTGAAGGCTTCCGTACCAACTTTAGTAGGACAGATACAAAAAAGAGGCAGGGAATATGAAGAAAATATTCGCCTCGATTATTTAAAAAGATTGAATGAGTATTATAATAAATGGATTGATACGTACAAAGAAGGTTCACTCCTGGTGATCAATGTGGATGAAAATAAATTTGCAGAGAACGATGAACATCTTGGAGAGATCATCCAAAAAATAGATTCACAACTTTACGGGTTGTTCTAATTTTTTTTCGGTTGGGGATCGCGGTAATCCGCATAGTCTTCCATCTCAATTAAAAGATCATTGATCTTTTGTGTCCATTCTCTTTGTTTGTCTTTATTTCGGCTGTAATCAGTTTCTGTATCATACAGATTTTGAAATTCTTCTTTCAACTCCATATGTTCCTGGTAAATATTATCCAGGTCCCTTTTAAGATATTTTAAATTGAGTGGGTATTCAATGATCGCCTGGTGGAGGTAGCGGGCAAACAATTCTGAAATATCAAAATGGCCTTGCTCGTGATTCAATATCCAATCGTTCTTAATGAGTCCCCAGGATCTTTTTTTTGCAAAACGACATGCAATGTTATATGTAAAAACATTGTTTTTAACGCGGTATTGAAAGCCTAAATATGTAGATGTTAATGCGGCCGCATCTGATTCGCGGTTGACCGGCGCTTCAAAATCTTCCCAGTTTAACCGGCGTCCTTCCTGCCAATCGATATAATCTTCTTCACCGGCTATTTTTTCATTAACGGGTGAATGAAAGAATGAAACAAGGAGCAGGGCTACAGATATAAATGATTGAATAAATAGCATAATTTCTGAACGGGAAGTTCATAAAAATATTTTTAGTATACCTGTTTGGCTAGTTAAAAAAATATGAAAGCTCTAACCGGTAGGAAAGAGCTTTCGTCAATATATAAAATTTAAATAATTAAATTTTTGGCCCTGCAGAAGTGATATCCTCGCTTAAACCATCTTTATACTTCTCAAAATTTTGTATAAATAAATCAGCCAGGAATTTTGCTTTTTCGTCATAAGCTTCTTTATCATTCCATGTATCGCGGGGATTTAATAATTCCGCAGGTACACCCGGGCAATGCTGCGGAACAGCCATGCCAAAAATTGGATCCGTAACATATGACACCTCATCCAATTTGCCTTCCAACGCTGCAGAAATCATTGCCCTTGTATATGGAAGTTTCATCCTGCTTCCTTCACCATATGGGCCACCTGTCCAGCCTGTATTAACCAGCCAAACATCCACATCATGTTCTTCCATTTTTTCCCCTAACATGGATGCATAACTGCCAGGATGTAAAGGTAGAAACGGGGCACCAAAACATGCACTGAATGTAGGTTTCGGTTCAGTAACTCCTGCTTCTGTACCCGCCACTTTTGCGGTATATCCGGAGATGAACTGGTACATGGCCTGGCCTTTTGTTAGTTTGGAAATGGGTGGTAAAACACCATAAGCGTCGCAGGTTAAAAAGAATATATTCTTTGGAATGCCACCAACTGAAGGTTCCAGCGAATTGCTGATAAAATAAAGCGGGTAGGATACACGTGTATTCTCTGTAATAGATCCATCATCAAAATTTATTTGATTGGTACCAGGATGAAACATCACATTTTCAACTAATGCACCCGGGCGGATTGCATTATGAATTTCTGGCTCTCTTTCCGGAGAAAGGTTGATTAATTTGGCATAGCAACCACCCTCGAAATTAAAAATATTATCATCTGTCCAGGCGTGCTCATCGTCACCGATCAATTTTCTTTCCGGGTCTGCACTCAATGTTGTTTTGCCAGTTCCGCTTAATCCAAAGAAAATGGCAGTGTCACCTTTTTTGCCCATATTGGCACTGCAATGCATGCTCAATATTTTTTTATCATGTGGCAACAGGTAATTTAAAATGGTGAAAATTCCTTTTTTCATTTCACCCGTATATCCTGATCCACCCACTAATATCATTTTGTGTTTAAAAGAAACAAGTGAGATGTTGTGCTGACGTATTCCACATTCTTCTGGATTCAATAATAATCCCGGTGCGGAAATGATGGTCCATTCTGGTTTAAAATTTTCCAGTTCTTCCTCAGTTGGTCTCAGGAACATATTAAAAGCAAACAGGTTACTCCAGGGTTTTTCATTGATAACCCGGATATTGATGCGGTAACGTGGATCTGCACAGGCCTGGCAATCCCTGATCCAGATTTCAGGTAAGGAATTCATATGGGCCATCATTTTTTTAAAAATGATGTCATAATACTTTTCTTCCAGTGGAATGTTGAATTCATTCCAAAAGATGGAATCATCCGTCATATCATCCTTCACTGTAAATTTATCTTTGGGGGAACGGCCGGTAAATTCACCCGTATTGATTACAAGAGCCCCGGTATCATTCAAAACACCTTCTCCTAAACGCAATGTATCTTTGACTAATTCATCAGGAGTTAACTGGTAATGAATGTTTTCGGAGTTCTTTAAGCCGAGCACAGCTAATTTTTCCACATTAAATGAAATGGTAGGTATTGACATACAAGCAATCTTTTTTTATTTAACGGCAAATGTAAATCACAAAATTCAGGAAACACAAACAAGTGTTAGTGAAACACATTAAAACTATGCCAATAAAATGCTCATATTTAAAGTGTTAAGCAGTTTTAAAGTATTTTATTTTTAAATATTTGCAATAATCTCATCAGTTTTTTAAAAAATGTTCAATTTTGGTCCCTTTAAAGAATTAAAAAATGTGTTGAAGAGTAAGGGCTCTTATTATCTTTAGCGCACAAATAGTTAATCAAATGAAATATTTACCGCTTGATCCCCAGATATTTATTCAAAACAGGGAAAGGTTCAGAAAAGAGATGAAGCCCAATTCCATTGCCATTTTTGTAAGCAATGATGAAGTACCTGTAAATGGCGATGCGCTTTATCCATTTAAACAAAACAGTGATCTTTTCTGGCTCACGGGTATAGAACAGGAAGATTCCATGCTGATCCTTTTTCCGGATAATCCTGAAAACAAGTATAAAGAAGTGCTGGTATTGGTTCGGCCAAATGAATTAAAAGAGAAATGGGATGGAAAAAGATTAAGAGCAAAAGAAGCCCAGCAAATATCAGGTATCCCTTCCATCGTTTGGTTAGATGCGCTGGATGGGTTACTGCAACCCTGGATTCATCTTGCAGATAATATTTACCTGGATTCAAATGAAAATGACCGCAAGGGCAGTTTACTTCAAACCCGGGATTACCGGTTTGTCCAGGAAATGAAACAACGATATCCATTACACAATTACGAGCGGGCTGCAAAAATAATGACCCGGTTAAGAGCCATTAAAACTCCCGAAGAAATAAATGTGATACAGGAAGCCATCAATATCACTGATAAAACTTTCAGACGTGTTTTAGGTTTTATAAAACCAGGCGTGATGGAATACGAGATTGAAGCAGAGATCGTTCATTCTTTTTTGAGTAATCGTGCTACAGGCCAGGCGTATGGAAGCATTATAGCCAGTGGAGACAGGGCTCGCATACTCCATTATGTAAGCAATAACCAGGAATGTTTGGATGGAGAAATGGTTTTGATGGATTTTGGTGCCAGTTATGGCGGTTATAATGCCGATCTTTCCCGGACTGTTCCAGTAAACGGGAAGTTTTCAAAAAGACAAAAAGAAGTTTACAACGCTTGTCTTCACCTGCATGATTATGCGAAAAGTCTTTTGAAGCCAGGTATTTCCATATTGAACTATACGGATAAAGTGGGCGATGAGGCTACAAAACAATTCATCAAAATTGGTTTGTTGAAAAAGTCGGACGTTGCAAATGAAGACCCGGATAACAAAGCATACCGGAAATATTTATATCATGGTATTTCACATCATCTTGGCATTGATGTACATGACCTGGGTACACGTACCTTACCAATACAGGCAGGGATGGTCTTTACGGTGGAACCGGGCATTTACATTGAAGAAGAACAAATGGGTATTCGGATAGAAAACAATGTGTGGATTACCAAAACCGGTAATAAGGATTTGATGAAGAACATTCCGATTACAGTGGAAGAAATTGAGAAGTTTATGAAATAAAATTCGATTAACCATTAACGATAGCATCGGTTTTTATACAGCCAATTAAAATTTACGGATACAACAAAACATTACTGCAGATTTATGAAACAAATCCCCAATCTTTTTACTTTGCTCAACCTGGTTTTTGGTTGCATAGCTATCATTTTTATTCTGCAAACTTCAGAAACAATTGTATACCTGGATAGGGAAGGTTTCACGGCTGTTAACCTGCCGGAAAAAATAGTTTGGGGTTCATTGTTTTTATTTGGTGCCGCTATTATTGATTTCCTGGATGGATTTGTTGCCAGGTTGTTTGGCGCCAGTTCTGAAATGGGAAAGCAATTAGATTCTTTGGCCGATGTGGTCAGTTTTGGCGTGGCGCCGGGCTTAATTCTTTACCAGCTTCTGCGAATAAGTTTTGCACAGGAGGAGGGCGGATTGGATACATCTATTGCCTGGTTATTACCGGCATTATTGATTCCCTGTGCTGCGGCCTGGAGACTTGCCCGGTACAACCTTGATAAAAGCCAGCAGTTTACTTTTAAAGGTTTACCAGCCCCGGCAGGCGGATTATTAATTGCATCATTTCCACTGGTTATTTATTACCAGACATTAGATCTTCATTTATGGTTTATAAATAAATGGGTTTTATACAGCATTATTTTACTGGTAACTTATTTAATGATAAGTACGATACCATTAATGAGTTTAAAGCTGAAAAATTTCTCAGTTAAAAATAACCTGCCCATATTTATATTATTGGTCATCACCATAATTTCTGCTTTTTTCTTACAATGGTTAGCGGTGCCGGTCATCTTACTGGCCTACATTGCCCTATCTTTGTTTTTCAAACCTTCCACAGTTATTTAAAATTATATTTCAAATGAGTTTCACGGTTCAGATCAAAGTAATGCCTTTAAAAGATCTTCTTGATCCACAGGGAAAAGCCGTTATGGGTGGATTAAAAAATTTAGGCTTGAATGGAGTTGAAGATGTTCGGATTGGAAAAAATATCGATTTGCAAATTGATGCATCATCTGCTGAAGAAGCAAAAAAAATTGGTGAAGAAGCTGCAAAAAAACTACTTGCCAATCCGGTTATGGAAGTTTTTGAAGTTACCGTTCACTAACTGAATGCTGCACTAACGGTAACCAAAGCACGAAAAGATAAACTATGTTGTACCTGGTTCCAACGCCAATCGGCAATCTGAAAGATATTACACTCAGGGCACTTGAAGTATTAAAACAGGTTGATCTTATTTTGGCTGAAGATACCCGTACTACCAGCAAACTGCTGAATCATTACCAGGTATCCACACCGTTAACGCCTTATCATCAACACAACGAACATAAAGTTTTGTCCCATCTTGTATCGCAATTACAAGCGGGTAAAACAATGGCGGTTGTAACAGATGCTGGTACGCCCGGCATTTCGGATCCTGCATTTTTATTGGTGCGTGAATGTGTAAAAGAAGGAATTAAAGTGGAAAGTTTACCTGGTGCAACCGCATTCGTGCCTGCATTGGTCAATAGTGGCTTGCCTTGTAACCGTTTTGTTTTCGAAGGTTTTTTGCCCCTAAAAAAAGGTCGCCAGACTTTATTAAAAAAACTGGCGGAAGAAGAGCGTACGATAATTTTATATGAATCGCCAATGCGATTGGTAAAGACACTGGAAGAATTAGCTCAATACCTGGGCACCGACCGGCCATGTTCTGTGAGCAGGGAACTCACAAAGATGTTTGAAGAAAATAAAAGAGGTACACTGCAGGAGGTGGCAGATCACTTTAAAAGCAAAACAGTAAAGGGCGAAATAGTGATAGTTATTCAGGGTGGTGGAAAATAATTATCATACTGCTAACATATTCTGTATCAACTTTGCGATATAAATAAATAAGTTATGGTTAAAAGGTTTTTATTATTAATGGTATCAGGTTT
Source organism: uncultured Chitinophagaceae bacterium (assembly GCA_946885335.1). Next base: position 16,490 of record CAMPGG010000018.1, on the reverse strand, counting down.
TTTTGTTTTTGCAACTTCGTATGCGCAACTACGTGAATTACCCGCCGAAGTAATGTCCGCATTTGAAAGTCAGTATCCAACTGCCACAGATGTAGAATTTAAAGATAACCTGGTTAAAGTGTATGTGCATTTTAAACTGGATGGAGCAAAGATGATCGCCTCCTATAATAATAAAGGACTTTGGAAAGAAACTGAAAGAGAATGGTCATTCGACCAGTTATCAGAAGAGATCAAATCTGGTTTTGAAAGAAGTAAGTATGCGGATGAAAACTGGATTCAAAAAGAAACAGCATTGGTTTACCTGCCCGATGGCAGTACACAATATCGCCTGAAAGTGGAGAAAGGAGATATTCAAAAAAAATATCTATTCTTTAATAAGAGAGGCCGTATGATACGGGAATCTTTTACTTTATAAATATTTTTCAACTCATTTTTTCAGAAACCTGTATGTTTTGTTTTTAACTAACATACAGGTTTTGTAATTTTTTTTATTTGTATTTTCGGCAGATTCCTTTAAATGTACATATGAAATGATACCTAAAAATTCCGAACAATTTATGCCAAACGCATCGGGAGTTTTATGGTGAATTACATGTGCCCACCAAACAATATGATTAACACATGAAGAAAGTTTTATTTTTTATTCCCGCATGTTTTTTTGCCCTGATTACCTTTTCACAAACACCCTGGCAGCAGAAAGTTAAATATGATATGGATATCAACATGAATGTTGAAACCAATCAGTTTACCGGCAAACAAAAATTAGAATACTGGAACAATTCCCCTGACACCTTGAAAAGGGTATTTTATCATTTATACTGGAACGCATTTCAACCCAATAGTATGATGGATGTCCGCAGTCGCAGGCAGGGTTCTATTTCTTTAAGGAAAGATCGGGATGGTAATGATGTGGGTGACTGGGATGGCCGGGTTAAAGACCGTATTTATCATTTATCAGATAAAGAGATCGGGTATCAAAAAGTTCTTGCATTAAAAATGAATGGTCGTTCACAAAAGTTTAAAGTCCATGAAACTATTTTGGAGGTGGAACTTGACAGGCCAATACTTCCAAAAACAAAAGTTGTTTTTGATATGGATTTTGAGGCCCAGGTTCCATTACAGATCCGTCGAAGTGGCCGTGATAATCCTGAAACACAGGTTCGTTATTCTATGAGCCAATGGTATCCGAAAATGGCACAGTATGATATTGAAGGCTGGCATCCTAATCCTTATGTTGGTCGCGAATTCTATGGCATTTTTGGAGATTTTGATGTTAAGATCACCATTGACAAGAAATATATTTTAGGTGGAACAGGTTATTTGCAAAATGCAAATAAAATTGGATATGGTTACGAAGACGCAGGCGTTAAAGTGACCCGGCCAGCAGGTAGTAACCTGACATGGCATTTTATAGCACCTAATGTGCATGATTTTATGTGGGCCGCAGATCCGGGGTACAAACACATTTCTAAAAAAGTAAGACCCGATCTTACTTTGCATGTATTATATAAAACAGCCAGTGCAACCGATGAACAATGGAAAGATGTTTTGACCAAAGCGGAAAAAGCATTGCCATTTATTGAAAAAACATTCGGGCCTTATACTTACAAACAATATTCGTTTATAGATGGTGGTGATGGTGGAATGGAATATCCTATGGCAACTTTACTGGCAGGTCCCGGTGCATGGTTGCATGAATGGATGCACAATTGGTATCACGGTTTAATGGGTACCAACGAATCCTTATATGCATGGATGGATGAAGGATTTACCAGTTATGCCACCTCGAGAGTCAGTGCATTCCTGGAAGGAAAACCAGCTTCTCAGCAAGGAAGTTACCGTGGTTATTTTAGCCTTGTTCGCAGCGGGAAAGAAGAACCCTTAACAACACATGCCGATCATTATGATCTGAATGCTGCATATTCACCGGCTGCTTATTCCAAAGGTGCCGTTTTCCTTGAACAGCTTGGATACATTATTGGTGATAAAGCATTAAACCAGGTATTGCTTGATTATTATAATCAATGGAAATACAAGCATCCAACAGCTACTGATTTTATCAGGGTTGCAGAAAAAAGAAGTGGAATCATTTTAAACTGGTACAAACAGTATTGGGTGAATTCAACCAAAACAATCGATTATGGCATTGATAGTTTATGGGAACAAAATGGAAAAACAATGATCCGGTTGAAAAGGGTTGGATTGATGCCTATGCCGGTTGATCTCCAATTGAGTTATAAAGACGGAACAAAGGAATTACATTATGTGCCTTTGGGATTGATGTTTGGCGAAAAGAGTCCTGAAGATCCTGCAACAAAACCTAAAGTTTATGAGCCATGGAAATGGACCCATGAAACCTATATTGTTGAAACAGATCGCAAATTGACCGATCTGAATGGTGTGGAAATAGATCCATCCTTACGGATGGCAGATATTAACAGGAGCAATAATAAATTGGAACTAAATTGGTAACACACTAAATGATATAATAAACAAAGCCCCGCATTATGCAGGGCTTTGTTTTTTGATCAAGGCCGTGAATTTTCATTTTTGTAAAAGGCTCAAGGTTAATAGCTTGCCATCAGCAGTTATTTTGCTCAAAGTTACCTTCTTATCAATATTATAAAATACCACAAAAGTGGTATAATTATCTGCCAAAAAATTTATTAAGCGCTTCTGTTCGGTTGCTGACATGTAACTTCTCATAAATATGATATACATGCTTTCTCACCGTTTCCTGGCTAATAAAAAGTTCTGCCGCAATCTCTTTATACGTTAAACCTTTAGAAAGCCATTCTAATATTTCCCGTTCTCTTGTAGATAGATTTTGAAGGTAAGAATCCGGTGAACTTGATGGTTTATGCTGGAAGGCCGCAACAACTTTTCGGGCAATCTGGCTGCTCATGGGCGATCCACCCTCGTGCAATTCACGAATAGCATCAAGCATCTTTGTGGGAGTGGTTTTCTTTAAAATATAACCTGATGCGCCTGCACTCAAAGCTTCAAAAATCTTGTCATCTTCTTCATAAACCGTACACATCATAAAATTGGTATTGCGCATGCGGGGCTTTAACTCCCGGACACAATCAATGCCGCTTTCCCCACTTCCCAGGTTTATATCCATTAAAACTACATCCGGGCCAATTTCAGGTATTTTTTGAATAGCCTCTGCCGCTGTATTAAGGGCTCCTACACACAAGTAACCATCTGACATCGTAATAATTTCACTGAGTACCGTGCGCAGTTCCGGATTGTCATCGACAATACATACGGTTATATATTTCATGGTCTAAAGTTGAAGATTTGTATATATTCTACAATACCACATAGTGGTAATATATCAACGGGTCACATAAAGGAGATACTTTTCATGGAATGATTCTTCCTTAAAAAGTTCTGAAATGGGCATGATGCGTGGACGTGTTCCGCTTTCCTGGATTTCCTGGGCCAGGTCACCACCTTTTAAACAAATTAATCCTGGCAGCAATTCATCTTCATCAGCCAGTTTTTTCTTCTTTTTCAATAAAGGTTTTGACCAGTGCCAAAGATCTTTTAATGGAGCAACAGCCCGGCTAACGGCATAATCAAACTGGCGATTCTTTATTTCTTCTGCTCTTATGTGTTGGGTTGTAATATTTGTAATGCCTGCAGCTTCAGCAATTGCGTTAACAATTTTAAGTTTTTTACCGATGCTGTCAACCAGGTGAAATTGTACTTCCGGAAAATAAATTGCTAATGGAATGCCGGGAAATCCGCCTCCGGTTCCAATATCAATAACTGCCGACCCGGGTTTAAATTCGAAAACTGCTGCAATAGCCAATGAATGCAACACATGTTTTTCATACAAACTGTCTATATCTTTCCTGGAAATAACATTGATTTTACTGTTCCACTCATTATATAGGGGTCCCAGCATTTTAAATTGTTCAATTTGCCGGGGCGTAAAGTCGCTGAAATATGATAGAATAATATCCATTAAAAAATGTGGATCAGTTCCACGAACGGCGTGGTTTTCTCCATAATGCAGGTAAAAATAGTATGTAATAGATTACCATCCACAGGTCGAAAAATATAAACCATGACCATAAATCCTTTTCATTCATTTTCTGCATGGCTTTATAAAATACAAATCCCAATATCAGCCAGCGCAATGCCAATCCGGCAAGGGCAAGTCTCCAGTCATAAAGTAATGCGGTAACAATGAGTAACGGATAAAATAAGAATTGGGTAAAACTGTATAAACCAAGTAAGAATTTGTGCTTGGTTTTGTAATACTTGGCAGTTGTATAATGTCTCAATTTTTGTTTACGCCATTCTTTCCAGGTTGTTTTTGGGGCTGATAATGTGATAGCGTCTTTATCTATAACTATTTCGGTATTTTGGCGTGAAGCAGCTTTATTTACAAAAAGGTCATCATCCCCTCCCGGTATATGATTAATGGATGAAAATCCTTTATGCCGGAAAAACAATCCTTTTTTATAAGAGATATTTCTGCCCACACCCATATAAGGAATTCCGGCCAGCGCATAAGAAAGATATTGAATGCCCGCATGAAATGTTTCAAACCGGATCAGTTTATTCAATAATCCGGGTCTTTTATGATAGCTGCCATATCCTAAAACAATCTCCGTATTTTCCTGGTATCCATCCTGCATCAGGCGGATCCAGTGTTCACTCGCAGGTACACAATCGGCATCCGTTAATAAAACTACCTCGTGTTTAGCCTCTTTAATGCCAATAGATAATGGATATTTTTTACCATTGATATGCTTGGCTTCCTGGCTTAACTCAACTACATGAAGCGTTTTAAAGGTTTTTTTAAGTTCCTGTAATACATATTTAGTATCATCTGTGGAATTGTCATTTACCACAATCACTTCATGAGAAGTGCTGTAGTCCTGCACTAAAACCCCAGGTAAATTCCGGGCAAGATTTTCATCCTCATCCCTGGCACAAACAATGACAGAAACGGGATGTTGTTGGGAGTGTTCTTTGTCTTTTGGTTTAAAATAACCTACCCGGTTAAAAAAATAGAGGTGATAAAATATTTGTATCAGTGTTATTAGGGCAAAAAATATAAAAACGATTTCCCACACATACAAAGTCAAAAACGGCAGTATCATAAATTAGTCCTGGTTAAAGCAGCCCACGAAAATAAGGGGCAATGAACAGTTTTTCATGAAAATGATTTCACACTTGTGAATAATTCAAAGATTATTCTTTAACCAAAAGCTGGGAGGTGTTTGGTCAGTTGAACCTTTATCTTTGCGCAGCAAAAAAATAACCATGGCCGAACTTGAATTTTCACTTCAACATACCAATAAAAATGCTAAAGCACGGGCGGGAAAAATAACAACCGACCATGGTGAAATAGAAACGCCCATATTTATGCCGGTTGGCACAGCCGGTACCGTAAAAGCGGTTACGCAGCAACAATTGGTGAATGATGTAAAAGCAGAGATCATCCTTGGAAATACTTATCATTTGTATTTAAGGCCAGGAATTGAAGTGCTTGAAAAAGCCGGCGGGTTACACCATTTTAATGGTTGGCAAAAACCCATTTTAACGGATAGTGGGGGCTACCAGGTTTTTTCATTATCCGGAACCCGGAAGATCAAAGAAGAAGGCGTTACTTTTCAAAGCCACCTGGATGGAAGCAGCCATCTTTTTAGTCCTGAAAAAGTAATGGATATTCAGCGTTCCATTGGGGCTGATATCATCATGGCATTTGATGAATGTCCGCCATATCCAAGTACCCGCGATTATGCTGAAACTTCTATGCACTTAACCCACCGATGGCTCGACAGGTGCTTTACGCATTTAAATACTACCGAACCAAAATATGGTCATACGCAAAATCTTTTCCCAATAGTACAAGGCGGAACTTATACTGATCTGCGAATTGAATCTTGCCGGTATGTCGCCTCGAAAAATGCTGCTGGCAACGCTATTGGCGGTTTAAGTGTGGGTGAGCCGGAAGAAATGATGTATGAACTCTGCGCTGTTTGCTGTGACAATTTACCCGTTCAAAAACCGCGTTATTTGATGGGTGTGGGTACACCCTGGAACATCCTGGAATGTATTGGCTTGGGTATAGATATGTTTGATTGCGTAATGCCAACCCGGAATGGTCGCAATGCCATGTTATTTACAACGCAAGGCGTAATCAATATTGATAATAAAAAATGGGAGTTTGATTTTAGTCCGATCGATGATGGATTAGATAATGAAGTAAGTAATTTTTACTCTAAATCATACCTCCGCCACCTTATTAAATCAAAAGAATTCCTTGGGCTCACTATTGCCAGTATTCATAACCTGGCTTTTTATTTATGGCTGGTCCGTGAAGCACGTAAACAAATACTGGAAAACAATTTTGAAAATTGGAAAAATGAAATGGTGGTGAGATTAAAAACCCGTTTATAGATTTCATTAAAACCTTAACCCCAATTTCCAGGCAAGCATTATGTGCTAAATAAAACTATTGTTGTGGCATATCATTTGAATATATAATCTCAACAAATAATACAAATGTTTGCTTATGAAGATCCTGATTATAGATGATGATATAGATGCATTACGCATTCTGCAAAAAATTTTGACAAAGGAAAATCATGAAGTAGAGATCCTTTCCCAGTGGCATGACACGTTTTCGCTGGTGAAGACTTTTCAGCCCCAGGTTATTTTATTGGATATTCTCCTTTTTGGCATTGATGGCCGCCACATAAGCAAGCAATTAAAATCAAATGATCAAACCCGCAATATTCCCATTATTCTGATCACTGCCAATCCGGATATAGCCAAAAACATTGGTACCAGTGGGGCAGACGACTTTTTGGAAAAACCATTTACCAAAGAAGAATTGATCAGTAAAATTGAAAAGCTGGTTCAGCATTATACTATAAGAAGCTAAAATTTCTGCGCTTAATTCATCGAAATTTCATCAAATTCCACATTTTTTACCCGGCATGATTTTGTTTTATATATCATAAAATCAGTTTTATGGGTAATTATGAAAGTGAGATTTTGGTTGGTGCATTTGAAAAAAACGGGTTAGTTTATCATGTACTAATAACACCAGAAATTAATGAGGACCAGGATATTATTCATCATGCAAGATACCGGGGCGTTTTTTTACATCCATTAAAAAGAAGTATCTGCCAGTTTCATATTGAAAAAGATGAAGAAGGCCGTTGGATTCCTGATGAACGCAAAGTTATTGATCCCTGGATAGCAGATAATATTGGGCATATCATCATTAATAATTTGTAATAATTGGGTGATGAAAGAAGAACTGGCTCCATTCAAGGTAGAATTTGTAAAAGATCAGCAACGCAAAATGGCTGAAATTAGACCCTGTTGTAAGGAGGATAATGTTTTTTATTATGATGTCTGGATGGATGATGAATTCCAGTTTACCCTCACAACCAATAATGAAGTGATGTTTCCCAATCATGGTGAATGGAAGGTGGCCATGGTAAATGCTGATAAGAATGTAGATCCGGAGCTGGTCCAAACGCTGGGTTCAGCCATTGAATATCATTTTGCATATTAACCTCACCTTTTATCCAATAAGCTTTCACTTTTCATTACGTTCTCCGCGTTTAAATTTACCAATAGAAAAGCGTTACTTCGCAGCCGATGAAGATCCTGGATTGGTATATAATTAAAAAGCTGCTTATAACTTTTGTTTTTTGCATGTTGATTTTCACCATTATCGCCGTTGCAGTCGATACCAGTGAAAAAACCGACGATTTTGTAAAAACAGGTTTATCAACCGGCGATATTATCACCAAATATTTTTTCGGATTCATTCCTCATATCTGGGGCCTTTTATTTCCTTTATTTGTCTTTATAGCGGTTATTTTTTTTACAAGCAGTATGGCGGCCAAGTCTGAAATAATCAGCATACTGGCAAGTGGCGTTAGTTTTAACCGGTTGTTAAGACCCTATTTTATCGGGGGAATTTTCCTGGCAAGCATCATCTGGTATGCCAACAGGTATGTAATCCCAAAGGCAAACGTTATCAGGAGTGATTTTGAAGCCACTTACCTGGATGGTGGCAATCCTGCTGCAACACTGGATTTTACCAGTTCCTATTATCTTCAAACGGATACCAACACTTATGCAGGAATTAAATATTATGATACGGCGCTAAAAAGATCCTCTGGTTTTTTCCTGGAAAAAATTCACGATAACAAAGTGAATTATAATTTAAGAGCCGACGCCATGATTTGGGATACCGCAAAAAAAAACTGGCGCCTGGATAATGTGATTATCAGGAAAATTAATGGTTTGCAGGAAACAGTTGTCAGAATTCCGGATACCATCATTAACCTGAATATGCAACCCCGCGATCTGCGCAAAGATCAATACCTGAAAGATAAAATGACAACACCTGAATTAAAAGAATTTATTCGCTGGCAGGAGCTGCGTGGTGTTGAAGGATTAAATACATTAAAAGTGGAACAATACCGCAGATCCGCAACACCGGTGACTGTATTGATCCTTACTTTGATCGGTGCCGTAATTGCCAGTCGTAAAACCCGCGGTGGCAGCGGTGTTCACATGGCCATTGGTATTGCCATTGCAGCCGTTTTTATAATTGCTGACAGATTTTCTACTGTTTTTTCAATCAAGGGAGATCTGCCTCCATTGATTGCTGCCTGGATGCCCAATCTTGTATTTATCATTGTTGCATTTGTGTTATATAAAAAGGCGCAGAAATAATTTTACATTCCTGGTTTCATTATTTTATTATACTGCCATTTAGCAGGATACATCAAACTTTACTCCTTAATTTTTGTTCTGCAAGAGGGCATTCCATAACTTTAGCACTTATATTTTTTGTTCTAATCTAATAATAAAACTGGCATATTATGGGCGTTATTAAAGACAGGTTTAAAGCAAAAGGAGATATTATTTCGGCAGAAATCAAAGAACTTTTGAAGGAGCATGGTGATAAAGTGATAGGCGAAGTGCAACTGCACCAAATTTACCAGGGCATGCGTGGAATAACCGGCCTTGTAACTGAAACTTCTTTATTAGATGCGCAGGATGGAATAAGATTCAGGGGTTACAGTATCCCGGAATTACAGGAAAAATTACCCAAGGCACCCGGCGGATCTGAACCTTTACCCGAAGGTCTGTTTTACCTGATGCTGGTTGGTGAATTACCTACTGAAGATGAAGCCAATCATCTTTCTTCCGTTTGGCAACGTCGCAGTCATGTACCAAATCACGTTTTTGCAACCATCGAAGCACTGCCCATCAATACACATCCCATGACACAATTTGTTGTGGCGATTATGGCTTTACAAACCGAAAGTACTTTTGCAAAAAAATATGCTGAAGGCATGTCCAAAAAAGATTATTGGTCAGCCGTCTTTGATGATTCAATGGATCTGATTGCCCGCTTGCCCCGGATTGCAGCATATATCTATCGCCGTAAATATAAAGGCGGACAACATATACAGCCGAACGGCTTGCTCGATTGGGCTGGTAATTTTGCCCACATGATGGGTTATTCAAATGAAGATGTTCATGAATTGTTTCGACTGTACATGACCATTCACTCAGATCATGAGGGCGGTAACGTATCTGCTCATACAACGCACCTGGTAGGTTCTGCTTTGAGTGATCCTTACCTGGCTTATGCTGCTGGATTGAATGGATTAGCGGGTCCTTTGCATGGATTGGCCAACCAGGAAGTTATTAAATGGATTTATGAAATGCAGGAACACCTGCAAACCAATTTGCCAACATCTGAACAGATCAAAGATTACGTTGAAAAAACGTTGAATGAAGGAAAAGTGGTTCCGGGTTATGGACATGCTGTATTGCGCAAAACAGATCCACGCTTTGAGGCACAAATGGAATTTGGTAAAAAACATTTGCCCGATGATCCCCTGGTGCAAACCATTTGGAATGTTTATGAAACAGTTCCCCCCATCTTACAATCTTTGGGTAAAGTAAAAAATCCATGGCCAAATGTTGATGCGCATAGCGGTGCATTGTTGGTTCATTACGGAATTGTAGAATACGAATTTTATACAGTATTGTTTGGCGTTAGCCGGTCACTTGGTGTATTGGCCAGTTTATGCTGGGATAGGGTATTAAACTTCCCGCTGGAAAGACCAAAATCTGTAAGTCATCGCCAGGTTAAGAAATGGTTAGCCGGCGAAGAAGAGATCTGGGGTGATTAAATGACTTTTTAAAATGTAAAGACCTGCAATTTTGCAGGTCTTTTTTTTGTAAGATTTTTTTCAATGCTGAATAACATCGTTCAAATTAATACCTCTTTTTATAAGGGAATCTTTTGCCATAATTATCGGTGATGTTATTTACAACTTCATCGCCGGGCGTATTCCAGTCACTGGCACCGGTATAACTGTCATTCCATAAAGTTTGATCATCACTCACCAATGTACATGAGGTGATGATGTCATTGGTTTTATTATGAGCTACTGGCAGTGGAAGTCCGCCAGTGCCACCAATTTTTGTTATTATCCGGCTGCCCAAACTTATTCCATACGAAGCCATATCGCTCATGTATCGCTGCTTCTGAATCCGCAACCTCACTACAGCATCAACACCTAATAAACGGGCAATTTCCTTGTCATTCATGTTCCAGCTGTCACGCACAGAAATATTATTTTTTTCAAGAACCTGCAATGTGCTCCCCGTGTGTTGAAAATTGACAGTAGTAAAATATTTTTTTGAATTAGCATGTCTAAGGATACTGTTGTATAAAGAATGCTGGAAGGCAATGCTTTCTCTTTCTTCAATGGCTTCAATATCTTCCTGTCGCATGTCTTTGGGCAGTTTGCCGGTAAAAATTATTTGTGCGGGAAGAATGGCCACTTTTTTATGATCCAGTGTTTGTTGTTCAAAACTGGCTGAAGTGTACACTTTGCGTTGACAGGCGCTGAATGAAATTAAAACCAGGGCGATAATAAAAAAGGGTAATGTTGTTTTCATAAACTTAGTTTTAGTAAATCCCGGTACGGGTATTTTTTTGCATACCATAAGATTACAAACTGTAGTTTCAAATTGCAATGCTCTTAACAATTTATAATGTTTGGGAATTGTGAAAATGAACAATAAATCCAACTTATACGTTTGTGAAATAGGCTGGCCGGTTTTTTTTAGCATAAGTTATACAAACCATCAATTCATGAAAGAATTACAATCTATTTATAAAGAGGTCAGGCAACAATCAGAGAAAATTTGTCAACCTCTCCAAACGGAAGATTATGTATTGCAGCCAATTGTGGATGTTAGTCCACCAAAATGGCATTTGGGTCACACAACCTGGTTTTTTGAAACTTTTATATTGAAACCACATGTGGAAGGATACAAGGAATTTGATCCAAATTATAATTACGTATTCAATAGTTATTATGAAACAGTTGGCGCCAGGGTTATTCGCACCGATCGGGGTAATTTAAGCAGGCCAACGGTAGCCGATGTATATGCCTACCGGGCACATGTAGACGAAGCGATGAACCGGTTCCTTGATAAGGATCATGATGAATTAAAGGATCTGCTGTTGCTTGGCCTGAACCATGAGCAGCAACACCAGGAATTACTTTGTACAGATATTAAATATATTCTTGGACATAATCCTTTATTCCCGCCTTATGATGTTCATTACAAAGATGCAGGACAAATAATATCCAGCAAATGGATTGTGATACCAGGAGATATTTATGAAATTGGATTTGCAGGCGATGGTTTTTGTTTTGATAATGAATTGAACCGGCACAAGGTTTTTTTAAATGAATTCAGTATATCATCAGACCTGGTGACCAATGGAGAATTTTTATCGTTTATCAAAGATGGAGGTTACCAGGATTTCAGGCACTGGCATGCAGAAGGATGGGATTGGGTAAATACCCAAAAAATACAAGCGCCATTATACTGGCACCTTGTGGATAATGAATGGTGGCGATATACTTTACGTGGTTTGGAAAAAATAGACCACGCATTACCGTTATGCCATATCAGTTATTATGAAGCCTATGCATTTGCCAGTTGGAAAGGTTGCCGGCTGCCAACCGAATTTGAATGGGAAGTGTCAGCTTCTCAATTTGATTGGGGAAAAAGATGGGAGTGGACCGAAAGCGCTTACCTGCCATACCCGGGGTTTACACGGGCACCCGGTGCCATTGGAGAATACAATGGAAAATTTATGGTAAACCAAAAAGTTTTGCGGGGTGCATCAGAAGTTACGCCTGCAGCACATTCCCGGATCACCTATCGCAATTTTTTTCACCCCTTCTTACGCTGGCAATATACCGGCATCAGGTTGGCAAAATAGAACTATGGAAAATTTTTTAAAAGATGTTCAGCAAGGATTAAATGCATCGCCAAAATTTCTTCATTCCAAATATTTCTATGATAAAAAGGGTGATGAATTATTTCAACAGATCATGCACAACGAAGATTATTATTTAACCCGTTGTGAACTGGAAATTTTTGAACAACAATCTGGCATACTGGCAGCATTTTTCAAGAAAAAGCTGGGTGCGTTTGATGTTTGGGAACTCGGCGCAGGCGATGCAACCAAAAGCAGGTTTCTTTTAAAAGCATTGCTGGACCAGCAGGTTGATTTTACTTATTTCCCGGTAGATATATCTGCAAACATTATTGAATTGCTTCAACAAAAATTGCCGGCTGAATTACCCGGATTAAAATTAACCGGCATGCAGGGTGAATATCTTGCTATGCTTGACCAGTCAAAAACCCAGTCCACGAAACCTAAACTTGTTTTGTTCCTGGGATCCAATATTGGAAATATTCCTTTAAATGAAACAGGCGCTTTTTTATCGTCTATCCGTAACCGTTTGAATGTACATGATATTTTAATGATCGGTATGGATCTTAAAAAAAATCCGCATACCATTCGCAGGGCATACAATGACCGGGAAGGCATAACAAGTCGTTTCAACCTCAACCTGCTGGAAAGGATCAACCGGGAACTTAGTGCAGACTTCAACACGGGTAATTTTCAACATTATCCATCTTATGATCCTATTTCAGGAACCTGTAAAAGCTTCCTGGTTAGCCTGGCCGATCAGCAGGTTAAAATTGGAGCGGAAACATTTCAGTTTGAAAAGCATGAATGTATTCTTACAGAAGTTTCCCAAAAATATTCCGTTTCGCAAACAAAGGATTTTGCACGTTTAAGTGGCTTTGAACCCATTGGCCATTTTTATGATTCAAAAAATTATTTTTTGGAAGCAGTTTGGGAATGTGTATGATTGACTGGTTAATTTACACTGCTCCTTTTGAATAATGATTAACAAAAATAAATTCCATATTCATTTAACATTTTCCCGGTCCCTGTATTTATTGTAGTTTTATCAACGCCTATAACTGCAATGAATGGATAACTATATTATTGATCTTGCTGATTTCCAGTTAACACAGAAAGATTTTTTCATCCGCTTATTCGTTGCCGTTGGTATTGGTTTTTTGATTGGCCTGGAAAGAGAATATTCTTCCATTAGTAATAAGATAGAAAGTTTTGCCGGCATCCGCACATTTACATTTGTTGTATTGTTAGGTTTTATAGCTGTCATGATGAATTACCTGCTCTCTCCATGGGTATATGCAGGTATACTGATGGCAGTTATTATTTTTATCGGTATTTCTTACTGGATCACTTCCTCTAAAGGAGATATCGGGGGAACTACTGAATTTTCTGCGCTGATTGCTTTTTTCCTGGGGTCATTGAGTTTTTTGGGTTATATAGAACTTAGTTTAGTCATTACCGTTATAGTTGTGGTACTGTTATCGGCCAAGGTCAGGTTCAAGTATATTGTTGGTAAGATCACCCAACGGGAGATGTATGACTTTATCCGGTTTATCGTTGCAGCATTACTGATCTTTCCATTTCTGCCAGATGAACCTATGGGGCCATTTGATGTTCTAAATCCAAGAGAAATAGGATGGGTGATTTTATTGATCTCGGGTCTTGGGTTTTTGGGATACTTGCTGATGAAATTCCTGGGTGCCAATAGGGGCATATTGCTCACCGGTATTGTTGGCGGACTTGTTTCCAGTACCATGGTAACCTGGGTGTTTGCCAAGAAAAGCAAGGAGTTGCCTGCCCTGTCAATCAATTGTGCAACCGCTATTTTAGCTGCATCATCCATCATGGTTATCAGGGTTCTTTTATGGGTGTATATATTTAATAAATCTTTGTTGCAGGGTTTGTTATTACCTGTAGGAATTATTTTCCTGGCTGCCATTGGCGTCACTTTTTACTTCTATAAAAAACAGACAAGCATACAAAAAATGGATGCTGCATTACCAGGAAGCAAACCGCTGGATATACAAAGTGCAGTAACTTTTGGATTTATTTATACGTTGATCCTTCTTTTAGTTAGTTATACCAGTGAATATTTTGGTAACAGCGGGATACTGATTTCGAGTGTAATAGCTGGTTTAACAGATATTGATGCAATCACCATTTCGGTTTCTAAATTAACCAATGTGAGTCTGACAATGAATGTTGCACAAAATGCAATTTTGTTGGCCACAATTTCAAACACACTGGTGAAAATTGGTATTGCAATTTGGGCCGGAAGTAAAGAACTAAGAAAACATATTTTTATTGGATATGGCATCATTTTCTTAGCGGCCATCATTGCATTTGCGATCCTTAATTTTTAATATGCTTTGTTGACTGCAGGCATTTACATATTGTAGAGGTTGAATCTATACCTCATAATTAAAAGATTAAATTATTATATTTAATTACTGTTCACTATTAATAAAAGCATATGTCTTTTTTACGTGAAAGGTATCACCGGCGCATTGCAATACTGTTTAAGAAAGAATGTTTTCTGATTTTCTTTATTATTAGCAGTATTTATACTTCCGCACAAACTGAATTTCCCAATGAATTTATTATGCATCTGCGATTGCATTCCGGCATGATCACTTATAAAAAACCCGCAGCGGATATTTTCGTTGGTGGGTTACAGTTAGTGCCACAGGTTACCCTGGTTGAACATAGATTGAGAGGCGGGTTGGTTGCGGGTGGCTTTTATGCAAACAGTGATTTACATGGTTTGCTGGGTCCAACCATTTCTTTAAAGTTAACCGAATTCAAAGGCGGTTATTTTGGATCTATCGGTAATGTTCACCTGAACCTGGACCACTTGTGGGGAACCGATGAACAGCGACTGGCGGGGGTTGGAATCAACCTGGATTTGTTGAATAAACTGGTTGTTAGTTTAATGGCTCATCGCGATTATCGGTTGAATAATTGGTGGATACAATCAGGCATTGCATTCAGATTGTCCAAAGTGAAACAGCCAAAAGAAACATTTCCAAACTAACATCATCTTTAAAAATAAATACTGATGAAACGTGCATTGGTTATAAGTGGAGGCGGATCTAAAGGCGCTTTCGCCGTAGGCATCCTGCAGCGACTTCGTTTCCTGTTTCCCACTTTACATTTCGATATGATTGTTGGTACCAGCACGGGAGCACTTATTTCTCCATTAGCTGCTTTAAAAGAGATCGACTTACTGGAAGAGATTTATACATCGCAAACAACTGAGAAGATTGTTACTACGCACCGCATCGGCGACCGGTTAAATCAAAAATCCATTTATACTGTAGAACCATTGTGGCAATTGATAAAGGAGCACATGAATGATATCCGTTACCAGGAAATAATCGCATCGGGCACTGATATTTACCTTGTAAATACATGTCTTCAAACCCAGGGCATCGTTGTGTATACAACAAACAATGCGCCTGCACCTGCATCATCCTACCAAATAAAAACGATACAGGATGCTGAACATATGCGGCTCGCTATTCTTGGTTCTGCTTGTCAGCCAGTATTTATGACGCCGGTAAAAATTGATTTCAATTACACCCAGGGAAAAGAAAAGAATTACCAGTATGTGGATGGCGGTGTCCGGGAATATGCCGGCATACAAATGGCCATAGACCAGGGGGCAACCGAAGTTTTTTGCATTTTACTTTCAACGGGGTCTGCAGAAGTGGAAACTGAATATCAAACCTTATTTCCCATTCTTGAAAGAACCATCAGTATGATGAGTGAAGATGTGCAAAAAAATGATGTGTATGGAATGGAACAGCATGCAAAAGCATTGCGTTACATTCAGGCGGTAAAAAAGAAAATGAAAGATGATGGAGTTTCTTCGGATACGATCAACCATTATTTTAATATAGAAGGTCCGCAGAATCCATTGGAATCAGTTCATGGCGTAAAACTGTTTATCATCCGTCCTGAAACTCCTTTAGGTGGTGGCCCCGGCGGATTAGTATTTAACCCGGCAGAAATGCGAAGTATGGTTGATACGGGACAAAATGTTGCGCAGGAATTTGTAGCAAAGCTGGATGACGATGATGTATCCTGGCTTGTTTAGATGATGTAACATGGCTGGTTTAAGTAAAAACGAATACAAGCCAAAAATCAAAAAACTTCAGGTTGAAATAAT
>CAMPGG010000017.1 GCA_946885335.1 uncultured Chitinophagaceae bacterium | reverse complement strand
CCTGCAGCTCCATTGGTTGGCGCTGTAACTACCCGTCCGAATGCCGCATTTTCTTCATTTACTGCCAATGCGAAACAACTTACCCAATCCAAAATATATTTAAAGCTATTACCGCCCTGCCTGATAGCATCGATCCAGCTTTCAAAATCATGATAAGTTCTGCCTGCTAATAATTTTTTATTGAGTTCCGCTGCACGCCTTTTTACAAACAATCCCCCAGGCAATGTTCCTTTACTGTGACAACCGCGGTATATACATTCCTTCATCACCCGCCATATATTTAATACACCTTCATTGATCTCGGCTTCAGATCGCCAGGCGGTTTCATTCTCCAACACAATTTCATAAATGGCCATCCCGGTTTTTCTAACCCAATGCAACAGGTCATCAGCTGTATTAACGGGAAAGGGTAACTGCACCTGGTGACTGATTAATTCCGTTTCGCCTTCTTTGATTACAAATCCACCACCTACAGAAAAATAAGTCTCAGTAATATTTTCACCATTGTTAAAATCTGCAATAAAACTTAAAGCATTTGGATGAAAGGGTAAAGATTCTGTAATCCGAAATTCAATGGCGGTTATTGGATCGAATGAAACTTCATTTGTTCCATTCAATAATATTTTTTTATTCTCTTTTATTGCACTGATCGTTTCGGGTATCTGGTCAACCGGAAAAATGACCGGGTCTTCTCCCGCCAACCCCAATTGAACCGCTATATCCGTTCCATGCCCGATGCCTGTTTTAGCTAATGAACCGTATAACAATACCCGGATTGAATTAACATCAGCCAGCTTTTTATCATTTGCCAATGTTTGCACAAAACGCTGCGCAGCACGCCATGGGCCGAGTGTGTGGGAACTGGATGGCCCCACACCGATCTTCAGCATATCGAATAAAGAAATAGGTTCGTATTTCACTTGAATAAAATTCAGGCAAAGTTACATATACCAAACTGGTAAATGGTGGCAATACAGTTTTTGAAAAGGCGATGATTTAATAAACTGCAACCAGGTCGATATCGAAAATCAATATTGAATTGGCCGGAATGCTGCCGGTTGACTGGCTGCCATATCCAAGAGATGGCGGAATATACAGCCTGATCTTTCCACCGGTTTTAATTAAGGGAATACCCAGTTGCCAGCCACCAATTAATGTACTGAGGTTAAAAATTACAGGATCAGCGGATTCATCAAATGTTTGTCCGTCCGTTAATTTGCCAATGTATTTTACACTGACTCCATCACAAACTTCAGGCGCCTGTCCTGTGCCGGGATCAAGAATTGTATAATACATACCACTGCAATGTTTAGTAGCCGTAATGGAATTAGCAGTTAAAAATTCTTCCAATTCCTGTAATTCAGTAGCAGGAACAAGGAAAGCACACTCATCGAAAGTACAGGTATCTTCTCCCCTGTCTTTTAAACAACTACTTGCAAAAAGCACTAAAACAACGCAACACGCAACAATTCTTTTCATTTCTTATTTTTTTGATTTTTAATTGTCAAATGGAAACCATTGACAGGAAAATTTTTAACCTGTTAATTATTATTCATTATGACGGCTAATGACCTGTCAAATTCCTTTTTCGCTGCTTTGCGTTGAATTCTTTTTTGCCTGCAGTTCCTTGTAACGCTGTTCGTTCATTTCCCATTTATAACGCATGGAAAAAATAGAATAAAAAACTACGATGGCGATAGCTGCAATGATCAATACCAGTATTAAAGATGAATTCGTATTCATCATCATGGTGGCCCGCTTATACCAACCGGCAAAAAAATTAAAAAGTATGGCAAATACAAAAACAGTGGCCATCGGGAGGCCTATCATCAGTTGTTTGGATGTTTTTTTGCGGATGTCCCGGTTTTTCTCCCACCAATCCATAAACCGTTCTTCGTCATTGGATAATTGCATACTGCAAAAATAGGAAGAGTTAATACCTTATTGCAGGGGCAGTTCAAAATAATTATATTGCAAACTAAATTCACCTATTTTGAAACTAGACCCGGTACTTGCTCAGTATTTCCACTCGCATAATGAATTACACCTTGTAGGGATAGGATCTTTCTTTAAGGATGCCGGCTATGGAACCGAAGATGAAGGCAGGCAAGGCAGGGCAAGGTTCCAGGGACAAATCAGGTTTGAACGTAACACATCTAAAATAAATGATGAAGCCCTTGTAGAATATATTTCTGCGCAAACAGGAAAAATGAAAACTTTGGCTGATTCAGATCTTCAATCATTTCTTGAACAAACCATTCAATATTTAAATATTGGCAAGGCAGTAGTTTTGGAAGATATTGGCACGCTGGTTAAAAATAATGAAGGCAATCTTCGGTTTATTCCATACAACGAACCGGAGAAGTATAAAGATCCTGCTTCGGTTGATGCCACTACCACAATTAATTCTGAAGAAGCATTTGGGCCCTATAATGACAAAACAAGAAATAAAGGAAATAACTGGCAGAAACCCCTTGCATTTATTTTATTAATTGGCGGCATTGCTTTAGCGGTTTGGGGTGGATATTGGTTATATCGTAATACCTCTAACAAAAAGACGGAACCCATTACAACTGCACCTGCGAAAATAATTCCCATTGAAGATACTTTGCAATCAGTAACTGTTCCAGATTCAGTAACAGCAACACCACCTGCGGTATCAGCACAGGGATATAAATTTATTTTGGAAACTAGCAACAAGCAAAGAGCTTTGTACAGATACGAACAATTGCGTTCTTATTTCTGGGATGTAAAATTAGAAACCCCGGATTCTGTCTCTTTTAAAATTTATATGCAATTGCCGGTAGCTGCAACAGATACTACAAAAGTGAAAGATTCATTAACTACCCTCACCGGCCGCCGCGTTACGATTGAACAGTAATATTAAATCTACCCATAAAATAAAAACAGCCTCACAAAGGAGGCTGTTTAGAGGTACCAAGCAGATTCGAACTGCTGTAGGAGGTTTTGCAGACCTCTGCCTAGCCACTCGGCCATGGTACCTTATGAATTTTTGAACCGCTGCGAAAATAGGATATTTTTACCAAGTAAATCAAACCCACCAATTCAAAATAAAATCATTTTAGATGTCGTATATAGCTGAATCAGAACTGATCATCAATCAACGCGGTGCGGTATATCACCTGGATATGAAAGCAGATGAACTTGCCCCGGATATTATTACCGTGGGGGATCCCGCCCGGGTAGAAAAGATCAGCAAGCATTTTGATTCCATTGAATTCAGCAATCAGCACCGGGAAATTGTGAGTCATACAGGTTGGATAGGAAAAAAACGAATTACTGTATTATCAACCGGTATGGGTACAGATAATATAGATATTGTTTTGAATGAACTGGATGCCCTGGCAAATATTGATTTTACCAGCAGGATGATAAAAGAAAAACTTTCATCGCTGAATATCATTCGCATTGGAACAGCCGGTGGTTTGCAGCCCGATATCCCGGTCGACAGCCTGGTTGTATCCACCCATGGATTAGGCATCGATAATTTGCTGAATTTTTACAGGCATGAACATAACGATGAAGAAAACCAGCTACTGCAGTCTTTTATCACGCATACACAAATGGAAATGCAAATGGCCCACCCCACCCTTAGCGGGGGAAGCCCTTCGCTGATGAAACATTTTGGAAATGATTTTCACCATGGCATAACGGTTACCTGCCCGGGCTTTTATGGACCCCAGGGCAGGATACTAAGATTGGGATTGAGAAATCCAAACCTGGTAAACAGGCTAACGGAATTCAGGTTTGGACAACACCGGATTGCTAATTTTGAAATGGAAACTTCCGCTATTTATGGGTTAGGGAAAATGTTAGGGCACCATTGCCTTTCTTTAAGTGTGATTGTAGCCAACCGGGTGAAGCAGGAATTTTCTAAAAATGCGGATAAAGCCATGGACCGGCTTATAGAAAAAGTATTAACTGTTATACAGGAGAAATAATTAATCAACAAACCTTATCTACAAAAAATCATGGACATCCATTTTTATAAATACCAGGGCACAGGAAATGATTTCGTTATACTTGATAATCGTAAAAAAGCATATTACAACCTGGATGAGAAACAGGTCAAACTGCTTTGTGATCGCAAATTTGGCATTGGCGCTGACGGATTGATGTTACTAAATGAAAGTAATGCGTATGATTTTGAAATGAAATATTATAATTCAGATGGCAGGGAAGGTAGCATGTGCGGAAATGGTGGTCGTTGCCTGGTGAAATTTGCAAATCATATGGGTATTAAAAAAACAAACTACCGGTTTATAGCCGTGGATGGTGAACATGAGGCCAGGATTGATGATGAAGGAATAGTGAGTTTACAAATGCAGGATGTGCCTAATATAAAAGAGTATTTTGGAGATTTCATTTTAAATACCGGCTCACCCCATTATGTTCAACTGGTAAAAGATGTTATGACGCTGGATGTTTTTAAAAAAGGCAGGGATATTCGTTACAGTAAAAATTTTGAACTGGAAGGCATAAACGTAAATTTTGTTGAACAGGTTGATAAAGAAGATAAAATTATCGTGAGAACTTATGAGCGGGGTGTGGAAGATGAAACACTTTCCTGCGGCACCGGGGTAACGGCTGCTGCATTAGTATGTTATCATAATGACAATGGTTTTAACCGCGTGGAGGTGCAAACATTAGGAGGAAAATTAAGCGTGGAATACGACCGGCTAATGGAATCCGGTTTTGAAAATATCTGGTTAAGCGGACCGGCAGAAAAAGTGTTCGAAGGAGATATCAGTTTATAGCGCTTGCTGAATTTTAATTGATAACTTGCCCTGATTTTGATTTTTAAACTTATTATTCATTGATTCAGTATTTAAAAAATATTAACCATAAGACAGTTGAAATAGATAAACCGGAAAATGGTATCTGGATCAATGTTGTGCCCCCTTTAAAACAGGAAGAATTCACCGAACTTTCTGATTCGCTCGACATACCCGTTGACTTCCTGACCGATTCACTGGATATAGATGAACGTACCCGTTTTGAAGAAGAAGACAATGTAAAACTCATTGTAATCAAAACACCTACAGAAAATAATTCTTTCAACGACAGCGATGCTTTTTATATAACCATACCTGTTTGTATCATTTTAACCCACAACCATATTGTAACGGTCAATTCGTTTGAAAACCCGGCCATGAAAAAGTTTTTCAGCACTTTTCAAAATCGTCATCCTGAAAAAAGGAATATGATGGCTTTAAAAGTTTTTGAAAAAGTAGTTCAGAATTTCATGGAACATTTGAAAGAAATTAATCACCGCAGAAACCTGCTTGAACAAAAATTATATTCATCTAACCGGAACGAACACTTATTACAGTTAATGCGGATTCAGAAAAGCCTGGTGTATTTTGTTACGGCACTTCGCTCAAATGAGTTGCTTTTTTTAAAACTGGAACGCAGTAATTTTTTAGGGCTAACAGAAGAAGACAAAGAATTTTTGAACGACCTGATCGTTGATAATTCGCAGGCATTGGAAATGGCCAATATCTACACAAACATTTTAAGCAGTACGCTTGATGCATTTGCCAGCATCATTGCCAATAACCAGAACGAAGTACTGAAAAGACTTTCAGTAATCACCATCGTATTGACCTTTCCCGTATTGGTTGCCAGTATTTACGGCATGAACGTTCCCCTGCCTTACCAGGATTCGCCCAATGCATTCTGGATTCCCATCATATTTTCATTGGCCATTTCGCTGATCATTGGCTGGTTTTTCCTCAGGAAAAAAATATTCTGATATGCAGCATTTTAATATCCGCGTATATGGATTATTGGTGAATGAGCAAAAGCAGGTATTGGTAAGTGATGAATTTATACGGGGAGAATATTATACTAAATTTCCCGGCGGTGGTTTGGAGTTTGGTGAAGGCACAAGAGATTGCCTGGTTCGTGAATTTTATGAAGAAATGAATTTAAGGGTTGAAGTGAAGGATCATATTTACACCACCGATTTTTTCCAGCTTTCAGCTTTCCATCCTGATCACCAGATCATCTCCATTTATTATTTTGTAAAAGCATTGGAGCCTATCCGTTGTCCCATAAGTACAACACCATTTTCTTTTAACCAGGACCAGCTGCTGCAATATGAGCAACAACAGGAAACGGAATCTTTCCGTTGTATTGATTGGGATAATTTTTCAGAAGAAGTTGTTACGTTACCCATAGATAAGATCGTTGCCCGAATGCTAAAAGAAAAATATTAAATTATTCATCTTTCATTGCTGCTTCTTTCATTTCTGTGGCCAGTTCATGCCCCAGGTAACGATCGATCCACCTGTGTGCCAGGTAAATGACAGGTGTTAAAAGAACTGCCATAAAAAATTTATAAATATAATTCACCACGCCAACGGCTATGAATAAACTAAATGGCCACACAAAATCTCCTTGCTGATTATTGATACGGCTTCCAATATAAAACGCAATGAACAATACCACGAAACTGTCAATAAATTGCGATACCAGTGTTGACCCGGTTGCTCTTAACCATATCTTTTTTTCACCTGTTATTTTTTTGATGCGATGAAAAACAAATACATCCACCAACTGGCTTAATACAAATGCAACCAGCGAACCGATGATGATATTACTCCCCTGCCCCAAAACGCCCTTATAAGCTTTTTCCATATCCGGTACACCACTGCCTTCTTTGCTGCTGATAAAAAAATCGGCAGGCACCAGTTTCATTGCGCCATAAAAAACAATAAATGCAAAAATGATCAGGCCTGCAGTAAGAAAAGAAAGAAAGCGAACACCTTTTTGACCATAATATTCATTGATGATATCCGTCATAACAAATACAACAGGCCACAATAAAACACCAGCCGTTAAATTAATGGAAAGCACATTGCCAAATAATTTCAGATCCAGCGGTAATAAACCCAGTGTTTTTTCAAGCGAAAATATTTTTACGCCGATGATCTCCGCAATCAATGCATTGGCTATAAAAAATCCTCCCAAAATTAAAAACAGCCTGGATGGTTTTTGATGAATAATGGTCCTGATCATGGCGCCGGGTTATTTGATGCGGTTAAATAAATTATAAATAGCAATTGGATCACCAGGAAAATGATATTGGAAATGATCAACCACAACGGCACGGATGCTGTTAATTTCTTTCGCAGCATAATTACCAACAAATAAAACAGGTTTGTAAGCGGATTTAATATTAGCGCCAGGAAATATCCTATGATCAGGATGGTACTGTTCACTTCGCTGTTCTGTGCCCAATCATAAACTTGCAATGATGCAGACAACAGGAAAAAAAGATTACAAATTAAAGCAAGGCGGGATAGAAAAAGCAGCCATCTCATCTTCCAAATATAAAATAAACCGGTAACAGGAATAAACCAACTTTCGGGTTTTGTAACATTCATTAACGATTAATTTACCGGTACTATATCTTATTAATTCAAAATACCATTATTTTGTCAGCTTAATATATAAGGTATGAAGAATGGCATATTCTCTAAATTGCTCCCACACCTGGTGGCAATCATTTGTTTCCTGGTTGTTTCCTGCTTATTTAACCTGCCTGCATTGCAAGGCGATGTGTTAAGTCAGCACGATATTGTTGGATGGAAAGGGATGTCGCAGGGAGCTTTTGAATATAAAGAGCGTACGGGTCATTTCCCCTTATGGAACACAAACCTGTTCAGTGGCATGCCTAACTACCAGGTAGCTATGGAAGGAAAAAGCCTGATGCCTGATATAACTAAGATCATCACAGTTGGTTTACCAAAACCAGCAAACTTTTTCCTGCTTGCCAGTATTTGTTTTTACCTTCTTTGCATAGCATTGCGCATCAATCCATACATCGGTATTTTTGGGAGTCTTGCTTTTGCCTTTTCAACCTATAACCCGGTCATAATAAATGCGGGCCATGAAACAAAAATGCTGGCCATTGCCTATTTACCAGCGCTGCTCGCCGGTATCATCCATATTTATGAAAAAAGATATTGGATTGGCATTGCTATCGCAACACTGGCTGCATATATGGAAATAGGTGTAAACCATCCCCAGGTAAATTATTATGGTTTCATTATCATCATTGGTATAACCATAGCCTATTTTGTACAGTGGATAAGACAAAAAGAATACAAGCACATGGCCATTGCATTAGCACTCGCAGCCGTAGCGGCCATTGCAGGAGTGGCCGGTAGTGCATTAGCGCTGATGACCACATATGAATACAGCAAATCGACTATGCGTGGTGGTAAGAACCTGGAAGTGGCCGGTGGAAATGTGACAGAAGTAAAAACCAGCGGCCTGGATACAGATTACGCTTTTCAATACAGCAACAGTGTATATGAAATTGTAACCATGCTGATGCCAACTGCGTTGGGTGGCAGCAGTGGTGAAACGTTGGATGAGAATTCGGCTGTAGTTTCCAAACTTGCACAAAGAGGCATTCCTGAAAGCAACGCTATTCAATTAGCTTCCGGCCTGCCCAAATACTGGGGAGGTTTGGAAAGTACATCGGGACCAGTTTACTATGGTGTATTAGTTACATTACTTGCGCTGATAGGGTTTGTAATTATTAAAAATCCAATGAAATGGGCGCTTTTATCCGTTTCTGTATTAGGTATCCTGATGTCTTTTGGTAAAAACCTGGAAGGCTTCAATACGTTTCTGTTTGAATTCCTGCCAATGTATAATAAGTTCAGGGCGCCTTCCATGGCACTGATCATTACGCAGGTAACCATTCCCGTTATGGCAGTTATTACGCTGCACCAGGTATTATTCCGGGCAGACAGCAGGGAATTTGTCAAAGCACACTTCAAAACGATCCTGTATACCATTGGCGGCTTGTTCGCAGTGCTTGGTTTGATGTATTTGTCGTTGTCATACACATCACCCATAGACGCACAAATCCTGGCGGCTTATACTGATGAAAAGGGAAGTGATGAAATGGGCAGACTCATTGTAAGTGGATTGAAAGAAGACCGGGCAGCGATGTTTGGCGGTCAGATCATTCGTGCACTTTTATTTGCATTGGTATTGTTAGGGATATTATACCTGTATATGAAGAAAAGCCTGAATGCAGTGGTTGTAATTGCTGTATTGGCGGTAGTTACGGTTATTGAAATGCTGGTTATTGACAGTAAATATTTGAATGAAGACAATTACCGCTCCTCGGATGAATTGGCTTTTGAGAATTTCAACCGCACACCGGCGGATGAAGCCATCTTACAGGATAAAGATCCCAATTTCAGGGTTTTCAACAGTGCCCCGGATGCATTTAACGAGGCCCGCACTTCTTATTTTCATAAATCCATTGGTGGATACCATGCGGCAAAATTGCGTATATACCAGGATGTTATAGAAGGATATATTGCCGGCAGACCCAATATGAATGTATTGAACATGCTCAATACAAAATACTTCATTGTTCAGGACCAGCAGTCAGGGCAACCAAGTGTTATTCCGAACCCGGATGCTGCGGGAAATGCATGGTTTGTGAAAAATGTAAAACTGGTTAACGGACCTGCAGAGGAATTCAAAGCACTGGAAACTTTCAATCCAAAAGATACCGCTATTATTCAAAAACAGCTGTCTACCGGTTTAGTACAACCGCAATGGGATTCTTCGGCTACTATTCAAATGACACGTTTTGATAATGATACCATTGAATATACCACGCAGGCTTCTTCACCACAATTCGCTGTGTTTAGTGAGATATTTTATGCAGATGGATGGAATGCCTACCTGGATGGCGTTAAAACCCCTTATTATAAAGTAAATTATTTATTACGAGGCATGAATGTGCCGGCCGGAAATCATAAAATAGTTTTCATTTTTGAACCTGCATCGTATAAAACAGGAAATAATATTTCTTTTATCGCATCCATATTTATCCTCCTCATTTTTATTGGTGGCCTTGCCATGGCATGGGTAAAGAGAAAAAGGGAACTGGTAAAAACTGCATGAGAAAAATCCTCTGCATAGCACCTTACCAGTATATCCCCTATTTCTCAGGAGGACAAAAATATATTGCCGAATTTACACGTCACCTGTCAAATAGAACAGCATTGTCGGTTATCAGTACAGGAGATAATAAACCAGGGAAAGAGGATGCTTATACTTTTTTGCCTTACCTGGACAAACAAAGAACACGGTATATTGACATTGGCCTTGTGTGGCAAATACATTCTTTAATTAAAAAAAATAAATATGATGCCATTATATGGGAGCATCCATATTATGGCTGGCTGGCCATGATCCTTCAATGGCTGACAGGAATATGTACTGTTATACATACGCATAATATAGAGTACCAGCGTTTTCGATCTATGGGAAAATGGTGGTGGTCCATTTTAAGAGTTTATGAGAAGTGGACGCTGCGCAATGCAGATAAAATATTTTGTATAACGGAAGAAGACCGGCAGGTAATGATGAATGAATTCGGAATACACCGGGAAAATACCTGCCTGGTAACGGCAGGCATCGATAACGTGAGTGATTACCAGGAAAAAACATCTTACCAACTATCAATAAAACAACGGTATGGTATAAACGAAGAAACCAGGTTGTTTTTATTTTCGGGTCTGTTATCATACAAACCGAATGAAGATGCCGTTTTATTTATCCGGGATAAGCTTGTTCCAAAACTGGAAACAGAAAATCCTTTTCCCTTTAAAATTATTATTTGCGGAAAGGGAATGAATCCAATTTATACAAACGAAACTGATCCCAAAAATCACCGCATTATTTATACCGGTTTTGTAGAAGATATCAGCGAATATATAAAAGCCGCTGATCTTTTTTTAAATCCGGTTGTAACAGGCGGGGGTATAAAAACGAAGGTCATTGAATCTATCGGGTTTAACACCACGGTCATCAGCACGACCAGTGGGGCTACCGGTGTACAAAAAGAAGTTTGCGGAAATAAACTGGTGATAGTACCGGATGGAGATGTTGAAATTTTTACAAAGGCAATTGTTGAATATGCAGATGACCATTCAGAAACACCACCCTCCTATTATCAATATTATAAATGGGAAAATATTATTGAGCAGGCCATTCAATCATTACCTGATCAATCTACCTGAAGATTTATATACCAATCTTTTAATGAAGTTGCGGGAACCTTCCTTGATTTTATAAATCAGGGAAAAAATTATAAAATACAATCCACTACCCTTTCGCCATTTCATAATTTCCAGTTCATGTTTCATCATGGTTTTACGAAGATCCAATTGCCTTTCTATCTGGGTACTTCCACTGTTAATATGTACGATAGTTGTACCGGCAAAAAAAAGAATGTTGTAACCAAGCTTTTTTATTTGGGCACACCAGAGATGATCTTCTCCATACATAAAAAAGCGATCATCTAACTTGTTCCCCGGTAACCGGGATAATATTTTTTTTGGGAATAAAAAAAATGCCCCGTTGACCCAATCACAATTTATATTTTCGTCATGCCGAAAATATTTTCCCAACATAAGTCTTGCCCTGCTCTTATATGGAATAAGCATTGGAATAAATCGAAACAAATCCAGCAGTTCCCATTGGATACTTCTGAAACGACGGGCCGTGTATTGTATATCTCCATCCGGAAATATCATCCGGCAACCAATTACACCTGCATTGGGATTTTGGGAAGCGTATTCTACCGTTTTAGATATTGAGTCTTCCGTTAAAATCGTATCGCTGTTTAACAGGAGTATAAATTCCCCTGAAGCATTTTCAATACCCAAATTGTTTCCATATGCAAAACCTCCGTTCTTTTGGCTTTTAACCAAAATGATTTCCGGAAATTTCTCCCTGAATATATCAGCATCACATTCCGTAGAGGCATTATCAACCAAAATGATCTCGTAACTTATTTCTTTAGTAAACGCAATTACTGAACGGATACATTCCGATGTAAGTTGAAACGTGTTGTAATTGATGATGATGATGGAGACATCCATTTCAGTTTTGTTACTCTATTAGTTTTATGAATAAACTGGTTTAGGATTGATTTTTTTAAATGCAAGAAAAAGGTTTCTTGTTAAAGCATTACTATCAATTTGACTTGCCAGCCTGACACTAAACTGTTTTTCCGGATCAAAATCATTTCCTGGCACAAGCAAATCTGCAAAGGATTTACATTGTTGTAAAAAGCTGTTTACAGACAACCCTTCCCGTTTATTTTTTGGTGTTCTAAGCAGCCTGTGTGATAAACCCTTTGCATAAAATCCAATAAACTGAATGACATACCTTTCAATAGCTAACCGCATTATTGGATCTGAGTTATTCAGTTTCTGCAAATAATCAATAAACCTGGCAAATGCCTGTTGAAATTTTATATCCGGTGATTTGGTTGTTGCACTGCTATGTAATCGATAAGAAAAGCACTCCTCCATTGCCGTGGCTTTAAACCCTTTTTTCGTAAGATTTATCCAAAGTTCAAAATCAGCAAATAATAAATTTGGATAAGCAGGTATTCCACCAATTTCATCATAATCCTTTGATCGCATCATAAAACCTGTACCCATCACATCAATCATATTCATCAAAAAGAAAGACAAAAATTCCGGGGCACTTTGAATTTCGTCCATTGGTTTACAAAGCCTGAGAGCATTTCCTGACGCATCAATATACCTGAAGTGGGTTTGATATAAACTGGCTTCCGGATATTTATTTATTAAGTCGTCAATAATAGAAAGGTAGTTATGATGCAAAATATCATCATGACCAATAAGAGTAATAAATTCTTCTTTAGGAATAGAAATGATCCTGCCCCAATTTTCTTCAATACTAAGTGGGGATGAAGCAGGATATATTTCAATACGATCATCATCAATGTTTTTGATCCATTCTAATGAACCATCCGTACTGCAATTATCAAGCACCTTCAATTTAAAATCTGGTAGAGATTGCTGAAGTATGCTGTTTATGCATTCTTTAAAATAATTGCCACCATTACGTACTGGTAATATGATATTGTACCTGGCCATGTTTAACTAAGCACCTTTTTAAACTTTTTCTTTTGCAAAACCATAAAGTCATGCAATAAAGGTGTGTGCTTTTTGAGTAAGAATTTTATTTTGAATGGTTGCATAAAATCCTGCTTAAAAATATCTTTTTCTATAGCGTTAAGGTTAACAGGTTCTTCAGGGGGAAATAACTTATAATACCTATGAAGAAAATTTAAATGAGTTACAACCCAGAGCGCAACAAATTTTTGCATATGCTTCTCTATTTTTGGCCAATCCTTTACGCCATTTATTTTGGCAGAAACATAATCAATAAAATTTACAGCCGCAGTTTTGATCTGTTCATTTTGTGCCCGGCCGAAATTCTGCGTGTGTATAGTCTGGTGCCCTAAAGCCCTGTTTATAACAACACATCCTGAATGGGATGCCAATACGCTTAAATAAGCATAATCGCCAAGAAATGCAGTATTATAATCTGGCACTCCGCCTTTCTCAATTAAAATTTCCCGCTTAATCATACCAGTTGACCACAAGTATGTAGGAAAGATATTGAAGTTGAAAAAATTAATCAGAAAATCACTAGCCGAATAAGTTTCTACCGTATCAATTTCTTTTTCAGCTAACATTGAATTAGTTCCAACTTTAAGTTTGTAAAGCTTTGCAATTTGCGGATGTGTACAAAACCAATTACAAGCGCCCAAAAACATTCCATACTCAGGATGCTGATCTTTCAGTCGCATTAATGTTTCCAGCATTTCAGGATATACCGGATCATCATCAGCAATCATAACAATATATTCTCCGCTGGATCTTTCCAGGCTTTTATTAAAGCTTTTCTTCATCCCCAGGTTTTCTTCGTTAGGGAAGTATTTAAACCTGCTGTCATTCATTCCTTCCACAACAGATCTGCCTGATTGTTCAGGATCATTATCAGATATAATCGCTTCAAAATTGGAAAAGGTTTGAGCCCTTACGCTTTCTAATGTACTCTTTAAATAATCCTTTCTTTTGTATGTAGTAAAGCAAAAACTTACATATGGGCTGCTATGATCCATCTTTAATTATTTTATTCTTTTCAGATATCCCTGTGGTGCTACACTGATCAAAAGCTTATTATCAATTTGTTCATCAACTACAAAGTTGTCATTCTCTTTCAGAAATTGCTGAACGGCAGTCTTAGGATTATTTGAAATGCCCCAGGGACGCTTTTGAGAAAAATAACCTTCAGGTAAATCTTCTACAATTGTATCAAAAACAACAATGTAAGATCCTGTACTAACAAATGGGCTGTATAATTCCAATTCACTCATCACATGTTCATGTGTGTGGTTAGAATCCAGGCATACAATAATTTTTTTATTGTCCCCTACCAGGTTTTTAATTTCTTCAACATTTTTTTTATCTATAGAGGAGCCCTGTAACATTTTTATTCTTTTCATCATAGGGTGAGCTTCAATCTCCTTGCGATTGTGCTCCCGGATATCGATATCAATTCCTATAACTTCTCCATGACCTATCAATTCAAGTAATGAAGCATAATAAATTAATGAGCCGCCATGTGCAATGCCAGTTTCAATAATATAATCCGGTTTTATTTCCCAGATAATTTCCTGCATGGCAATCATATCCTGCGGATATTGAATGATTGGTCTGCCCATCCAGGAAAAATTATAAGAATATTGTGCACGGTTTGATTCGACATTAAAGGCAACTGCTGCTTCTTGTAATGATTCGTTATTTTTATTATTGCTAACTCTTTGGGCTCTTTCTTCAACAAATGCCTGTATTGGATTACTCATTATTTATTGTTTATTTAAAATTGTATTAAGCTTAGTTATATCAGCCCAAAATTTCACTGGTTCAAAATCATTATAAGGATAAAAGCCGGTATTTAATTTAATGGACTTATTTTTAGTTGTAAGGTAATCTTCCACCATTTTCTTTACTGTAACCGGGTTTCCGCTCCCACAATTAATTATCCCTTCAACATTTTGCTTTGTGGCTATTTGCACAATGTTTTTAGCAACTTGCTCTACAGGTAAATAATCTCTGACTTGTTCGCCACCAGACATATTAAAAACAGCATCTCCATTTTCAAGTGCTTTATCCAACTGCGAAAATAAGGAGTTTGGATTTTGCCCTTCACCATACATATAAAATAGTCTTACCCATTTTAAAGAAAATGGATGCTTTTTTTTAAACTCCTCCAGGAACTTACGCAACGTATCTTTTGCCAATGCATAGGGGTTTGAAGGATTAGAAAGTAATGACTCTGTTAAACAACCTTCCTGCATGCCATATTCAAAACAAGTTCCCGTTACAGTTATATCTGAAAGACCATGTTGAACCAGGTTTTTAATAAAGTTGTAATGACGTGGGAGGTTTTCTTCAAAATGAAATAATGATTTATAATTTGGTAAACCTTCCCAGGCAAGATGAATTAAAATATCAGGTTTATTGAAATATTCAAAATAATTATCAAAGGAATTCATCTTTGTAAGATCAAAAGGCACATAATCAACCAAATTAAACCATTGTTCATCTCTTACCTTTTCAATATTTGAAGATGTAGCGATAATTGAATATTCGTGTTTATGATTTTTAACCAGGTAATTAATAACATGATGGCCTATAAAACCTGAAGCACCTGTAATCAAAACACTTTTCATGATGTTAAACGAATTGTAATGCAGGAATAGGAATTACAAATGTTGCATTCCATTCTTTGATATAAGCCAGTTGCGCAGTTATTTCTTCTTTCAAATTCCATGGAAGAATAATTACAAAATCTGGTTTTTCGGTCTTCAGATAATTTTCATCTTTAACAGGTATGTGGCTACCCGGCAAATATTTACCCTGCTTATGTGGATTGGCATCAACAACAAAATCAATCAGATCATTTCGAACACCGCAATAATTAAGCAGCGTATTTCCTTTTGCGGCTGCTCCATAAGCAGCAACTTTTTTACCATCTTTTTTTTGTTGAATTAAAAATGAAAGTAAATCCAGTTTTACTTTCATAGCTTGTTTGGTAAAATGCAGATAATAATCCAGGCTATTGATACCAACTTCAATTTCTTTATCAAGCAGTTCTTGTACATTATTGGATATTGTGTGTCCCGGATAATTTACATGCTTTGCATAAATGCGCAATGATCCACCATGTGTTTTTAATTCCTGCACATCAAATATCTCTAAATGCTGCGATTCAAAAATCTGTTTTACTGTATATAAAGAAAGATAGGAAAAGTGCTCATGGTAAATAGTATCGAACTGGTTATTCTTAACCAATTGCATCAGGTGTGGAAACTCCATTGTTATTATCCCATCATCCTTAAGAATTACCTGCATACCTTTTACAAAATCCAGTATATCGGGGACATGTGCTAAAACGTTATTACCAAGTAAGAGATCTGCTTTAACAGATCTTTCTTTTAATTCAGTTGCCAACCGGGTACCAAAAAAATCAATAACAGTTTCAATTCCCTTCTCAATCGCAACATCAGCGGTATTAGATGTTGGCTCAATACCTAAAACCGGGATGTTCGCTTTTTTAAAAAACTGTAAAAGATAACCATCGTTAGATGCAATTTCGATGACTCTTGATTTATTATTTAACCCAAACTTTTCAATCATTAATTGGGTATATTCTTCTGCATGTTTTAACCAGGAAGTTGAATATGAAGAGAAGTAAACATACTGGTTATTAAATATAGCATCCGATTTTTTATATTCATCAACCTGCACCAAAAAACATTTGTGGCAGGTATATACTTTCAATGGAAAATAAACTTCTGGTTCATCTAATTCATTTAATGACAAAAAAGAATTTGAAGCCGGTGAATTTACCAGGTCGATAAAAACATTTTTTAATGCTGTTTTACAAAATCTGCACTCCATAATTATAATCCATTGAATTTTTCCAGTAAGTCATGATTAGTGTCTCTCATTGAAATTTCTGATATTTCAAGCGGCCAGGAAATATTTACCTGCGGATCATTATATCTTAATCCATCTTCAGCTTCTGGCGAATAATAAGCAGTATGCATATAAAGTAAACCGCTGTTATCTTCTAATGTTTGAAAGCCATGTGCAAAACCTTCTGGTATATACATCATCAATTTATTTTCTGCGGAAAGCTCTGTACCAAACCATTTTAAAAAAGTAGGTGAATCTTTACGTAAGTCAATAATCACATCAAATACAGAACCTTGAATACACCTCACCAATTTTATTTCACTGTAAGGTGGTTTTTGAAAATGCATTCCCCGCAAAGTTCCTTTTTTAAGGGAAAAAGAATGATTCATCTGAACCCA
Organism: uncultured Chitinophagaceae bacterium; assembly: GCA_946885335.1. The sequence goes on along the minus strand of CAMPGG010000017.1, from coordinate 5,913 downwards.
TTCTTTTTCATGACCAATAGTTGAAAATTCCTTTTTACAAAAGTAGCGTGCAAACCAGCCTCTTTCATCATTGATTGGATCAAGTTGTATAGTAAAACTGCCATTCAATATGGTTGGTATAAATTTCATTAAGCAAAATATTCTTTTACCTGTTGAAAAGTATATTTCGTTTGATCAATTGGTTCCTTCTTATACCAGTTAACAGTCCATTCTATTGCCTGCGCTGCATTTAGTTTAGGTTTCCAATCCAATTCGTTAATGGCTTTATTAATATCCAGTTTTAAAAGTCCCGCTTCATGAGGTTGATTGTATGATGATACATCCTGCCAGTTACCATTCCCCCAGGTATCAATAGCTATTTCTACTAATTCTTTTACAGTTATATGATCGTCCGGGTAAGGACCAAAATTATATGCATGATTAAATCGTGTTGGTTGCGATTGTAATGCAACCGCCAGTTGCAAGTATCCCGCAATGGGTTCTAATACAAATTGCCATGGACGAATTGATGACGGGTTTCGTATTTCGATCACTTTACTTTCATTCAATGAACGGATGATATCCGGAATAATTCGATCCTTATTCCAATCTCCTCCACCAATCACATTCCCTGCTCTTGCACTTGCCAATCCTTTTTTATGATGATTATAAATTTCAGGATTGAAAAAAGAATTCCTGAATGAATCAACTACTAATTCTGTGCATGCTTTACTGGCACTGTATGGATCATATCCACCCAATATGTCACTTTCCTTATACAAAATATGATCTTCAATATTTTTATAGACTTTATCGGTTGTTATAACTAATATAGTACATGGCTTTTTAAGGGCGATAGCAGCTTCCAGCAAATTAGCTGTTCCTGTAACATTTACATCGAAAGTTTCAGCTGGTATTTCATATGATCGTCGCACCAGTGGCTGTGCAGCCAGGTGAAAAATAAAATCAGGTTCAAAAGAAAGGATTTCTGTTTTAAGTTTTTCCCTGTTCCGGATATCAGCTATCACAGTATTGCAGTGTATAACGTCATCCAACAGACTAAAAAGACTATTTGGCTGGTCAGGTTCCAGAGAATAACCTTTTATCTCTGCTCCCACCAAATGCAGGCATGCCATTAACCAGGAACCTTTAAAACCAGTGTGACCGGTAATAAAGATTTTTTTATTTTGAAAATGATCTTGTAAGAATTGGATATTTACCACGTATGCCATTTTGCTTGGTTCGATTGCCATAGATCTTCAAGTTCCAACTTATCCCTCATTGCATCCATGCATTTCCAAAAACCATGATGTTTGTATGCCATTAACTGATGATCTTTTGCCAGGTTTTCCATAGGTTTATCTTCCCACATAACATTATCCATATTTGTATCCAGGTATTTGAAAACTTCTGGCTTTAGCACAAAAAAGCCACCATTAATCCATTTTCCATCGCCTTTTGGTTTTTCTTTAAATGTAGTCACACTTCCTTCCGGACTAATTTCTAATCCGCCAAATCTTGCTTCAGGTTGAACGGCTGTAACGGTTGCAATTTTACCATGTTGTTTATGGAAATCCTTTAATTCATTTAAATTAATATCAGCAACACCATCACCATAGGTTAACATGAAATCTTCGTTACCGATATATTTCTCAATTCTTTTTAAACGACCCGCAGTTTTGGTTTCCAGGCCTGTATCAACCAGTGTTACATTAAATTGTTCAATTTTACTATGGTGTACATCTACCTTGTTACTCCCAAGTTCGATAGTAATGTCAGAGTTATGCAAATAATAATGCATAAAATATTCTTTAATCAGGTAACCTTTATATCCAAGACAAATAATAAAATCATTAAACCCATAATGACTGTATATTTTCATGATATGCCATAGAATTGGTTTTCCTCCTATTTCAACCATAGGTTTCGGACGGGTTTCCGTTTCTTCAGCAATCCTTGTTCCTAAGCCACCTGCAAATAATACTACTTTCATAAAAAATGATTGGCGCAAAAATAATTTATTTACCCTTCGGTTTGCTTAACATTTAAAAATTGGAAAATATTCTTTTTTAATCCTTAATTCTCGTTTATATAATTACATCTGTTACGGGTTTGATAGATTCCACACAAATCTTATCTTACCAACCGATTATTAACCAAAACTAACTATGAAGATTTTCCTGTGCCTGGCAATTATTGTTTTCTTACATCATAAATCAACTGCCCAAGGCCCATGCAATAATTGGCTATCACTGCCTTCAATGCCATCTTATATCAGTATAGGAGACCTGGATATCCCTGGAAATAAATTGACCGTAGAAGCATTAATTAATAGAACTACTCCTTATTCTGGAGGGCGTTTGTATGCTGGTGACATAGTTTCAAAGCATGATGGCCCTTCTGATGCAAATTATTTATTAAGACCAAATAGTGCGGAAATCACCACTTCAAATGGATATTTTATCACTCCACCCATCTGCGAAATTGAATTGAATAAAATTTACCATGTGGCTATGGTATATGACGGAACGACATTGAAATTTTATAGAAATGGTTATTTAATGAGCCAGGTTGCTGCAACTGGTAATCTTTATCAAAATAACTGGCAAACCAGGATCGGATTTTATGAAAACCAGGCATATAATGAAAATTTCATAGGCTATATTAACGAGGTTAAGATCTGGAATGTAGCCAGAACTCAGAATGAAATTAGAAATTCTATGATGAACATTCCATTTCCATCTCCCTCTTCACAAAATGGTTTACTTGCTTATTATTCGTTTAATGATCTTGTCAATAAACAGGGAAATAATAACTGGAATGGCACATTAGGTGGGGCAGCCGCTGTAAACAAGACAAACAGCAATTGCGTTTTTACTATAGATTCCTGTAAAATTATTATTAATAAAAAAATAGATTTCTCCTACAATCAAAATCCTTGCAATCCTTTAAATATTCAATTTACTGATTACGACAACGAAACAAAAGATAATTTCTGGAGTTTTGGTGATGGCACAACTGCTACCGATCAACCTAATCCGACCCACCAATATGCGTTACCTGGCACATACACTGTAAAATATGTTCTCCGAAATGTGGATGCTGACACAATCATAAAAAATATTGAATTCAATGTAGAACAGGATGATCTAATTATAACTCCGGATACAACCATTTGTTATGGCAATTCTTTGCAGTTGCTTACAAAATCTTCATCAGATTTTTGCTGGAACCCGGTTGATTTCCTGGATAATCCCAATAGCCCCAATCCAATTTCTTCCCCAACCCAACCTATCAATTATCATTTTACCGGGGTTGTGAATGGAGAAAATATTATCAGGAATGGCGACTTTTCATCAGGCAATCAATTTTTTGGATCTGAATACCAATATGCCACAACCAATACTTCAAATGGCCAGTATTTTATCGGTACATCTTCCTCAAACTGGAACAACCAAATGAATAATTGCACAGACAAAAATTCGGGATCTGGAAACATGTTAATGATACAAGGCTCCACCCAAAAAGAAAAAGTTATCTGGACTCAAATGATTGGCGTAACACCTCATACCAACTATTCATTTTCTGCATGGATACAAGCCTTAAGTTCTCGCAATAATCTTCATATTGCGCTGTCGATTGATGGTCATACAATTGACATATTGGATGAAACATTAAACCCATGCAAATGGGAAAAAATGCTAGGAAACTGGAATTCAGGAAATAAAACACAGGTAATTTTATCTGTCATCAATCGCAATGAAGAGATGCAGGTAAGTGATCTTGCCCTGGATGATATTAATTTTTCTTCCATTCAAATAAAAGAAGAATTTATTGCTATCAATATCGACAAACCTGTTTTAAATATTGCAGGAGCACAAACCGTATGCACAGGGTCCGAGGTTGAATTAAAGGCTACAGGGGTACAACAATATTCATGGACACCTGCCAACTTATTTCAAAATCCAAATGAGGCTAATGCAACGGCCACAGTATATGAAACAACCAAATTTTTTGTAGAGGGACAAACTGACAAAGGATGTATGATTTCAGATTCACTGGTTGTTGAAACTTATCCTTTACCAACATTCATTAAAACGAATGATACCACGATATGTGCAAACAGTACCATCCAGTTAAAGATGGAAGGAGGCGTATCATATTCCTGGTCACCTGCAAGCACATTAGATAATGTTTCAGTATCAAACCCTAAGGCCTCTCCCCAAACGGACACAAAATACATGGTCAGCATTTTAGATCAATTTTCATGTGCGTTTACAGATTCAATCCAGGTAACGATAAAATCCGAACCGCAATTTAGCATTTCACCTTCTTCATCAATTTGTATGGGAGAGCCTGTTCTTCTTAGTGCCGATGGTGGAGATGTATATGAATGGACGCCATCCGCCATGGTTGATAATGCTAATGTTCCTGATCCAACAGCATATATTAGCGAGGAAACAACTTTTAAAGTTAAAATCACAGAACTACAATGCAATCAAACAACAGAGCTTTCAACTACAATACAGGTTTTGCCAAACCCGCAGGTTATCGCTTCGAGTTCAAATGATATTGATTGTTCTGCAAGTTTTTCACAATTAATGGCTAACGGTGGAATAAGTTATGAATGGTGGCCGGTCCAGGGATTGGATTTTGCAGACAGAGCCAATCCAAAAGCAAGTCCCCAAACAACTACAAAATATATAGTAACGGGAACGGATCAAAACGGGTGTTCCGCTACAGATTCTGTAACCATACAGGTAAATTTTACAGGCACCTCAAATAACTATATCTACAATGCATTTACACCAAACAATGATGGCTTAAACGATTGCTTTGGTATAAAACATTGGGGTAATGTAGAAGCTTTGAATTTTAGTATTTACAACCGGTGGGGGCAAAAGATTTTCTATACGGATAACAGCAACACCTGCTGGGATGGAAAATATAAAGGGATAAACCAGGAAGCCGGTGTTTATATCTACCAGGTAACGGGCAAAACTGTTTGTGAAAATGTAAACCTTAAAGGAACATTTATGTTGATCAGGTAACAAAATTACCTGATCAAAACTACAGTGCCTTTTTTATAAGTATCGCCGCATTCGCCTTTAACCCTAACTTGCCATACATATGCATCGCCGGGTTGAGCCGTGCCTTTAAAGGTGCCATCCCAACAAATGCTTGTATTGGAGGTTTCAAATACTTTCTGTCCCCAGCGGTTATATACTTCAAACTGGAATGGGCTAACCAGGTTGGCTGTACGCAACCCGAAGCAATCATTCAGTCCATCACCATTAGGCGTAAACGCAGATGGTATATTTAATGTTTCTGTTGGATATGCCTTTACATCTACCATTACCGAAGCTTCTGCTTCACAACCGTCAACCGAAGTAGCGGTTACTGTGTATTCAGTAGAAGAAACAGGTTTTGCAATAGGATTGGGTGAATTAGGATCATCCAGACCTATCGCCGGACTCCATTGATAGGATACACCTCCGCTTGCCTGTAGTTGCACATCGCTGTGAGCGCAGTCGATATCATTTGGTTTTAAAATATTTACAGTAGGTAATGGAGCTGCAGTAATGGTAACATCATCCGTACTTTCACATCCACTGGTATTGGTAACCGTTACACTATATGTTGTAGTAGAACTTATGGTGGCAACGGGTCTTGCATTTCTTGCATCTGATAATCCTGTAGCGGGTGACCATTGATATTGTTTGGCGCCGGGAGATTGTGCCTGCAATGTGATCTTTTCGCCCATACAAACGGTAGCATCATTGTTCATAGTGATTACCGGGTTATCTGCCACTGTAACCAAAACAGAATCTTTACCCTGGCAACCATCCGGGGTCGTTACAGTTAAAAAATAATTTGTTGTTTTATCCGGAGATGCCATTGGATTTGGAATAGCTGGATTTGACAATCCTGTTG